>JBPCPB010000489.1:0-13277 GCA_050999735.1 Thermomicrobiales bacterium
GTCAGGATACCAATTTCGCGGTTCATGTCGAGTGAGGAAGCCGAGAAGTTCTCGCTGCCGACGAAGGCAACGCCCCCATCCGCGACGACGGTCTTCGTGTGGACATAGGGCGCGGCGAGCAGGCGGACGCTCGCGCCGTCGCCGGTGAGTCGCTTGCGCCCGGTGGCGTTGTCGTCCCGCTGCGGTGCGGTTGTCCCAGCCGTGGCCGTCGAGCCGATATAGCGCACGGCGACGCCATGCTTTCGCGCCGCGATCAGGGAATCAATGATCGCCGGGTCTTGCATCTCCTCACTCTCGACCCAGAGTGATTTCGTCGCGCCACCGATCAGCGTAAGGAGCGTCTGCCGTGCGTTGCTGTTCGCGATGACGAGGTTCGGGTCTGATGGAATATAGGGCGAACGCGCCCAATCGGCGGCGAAAAGCGCGTCGAGCGCCGCGACATCCACCGGATCGCGGTCCACGATGTTCGCTTCGCGGTTGAAGGTGAAGGAGGATTTCGTCAGATTTTGAGACATGATGAGCGCGGTCTCGCTGTCCACGACGGCCATCTTCGCGTGCGTCAAGCGAAAGGCGGGGTTTGTCCACTGCACTTGCACGCGCGCTGCCTGCAACTCGCCGAAGAGCGCCCGCTGCATCATATTGTCGTCGGAGCAGCATGGATTTTGCTCCAGCAACACCCGCACGGCAACGCCCCGGAGAACGGCGTTCTTCAGCGCCGTAATCACATCGCGATCCGAGAGCAGATAGATCATCAGATCAATGCGCGTTTGCGCGTTGTTGAAGGCATCGAGGATCGGGGCGCGGCCATCATCCGGCTGGATTAAGAGGGTGAGCGCGTTCGGCGCGACGGGGCGGAGGTGCAGCCGATCCGGCAGCGTAGCGGTTGCGGTGACGGCTGGGAGCGGGGTGAGCGTCGGGAGCGCAGTGACGGCGGCTGCATCGTGGCTCATGCCAGGCGCACCACAGCCAACGAGCAGGGGCAACACGCACAGGAGGACGGCGATGCGCCGTACCGCACGCCATTCCGCTCGGTTTCGATTCGCCCGCACGATCATGCTGTCCAAACTCCGGACCGTATCGCCAGCGACTCTGGGTGGATAGGCAGCGCCATACACGTATTCCGCCCGCTCGTGACGATGTTGCTTTCTCTGATAGTTATTATTACCTTCCTGGCGATCCGCGTCAAATGGACGACGACCGTATCGCCCAAAAGGGAAAGGCGCGAACCATCCCTTTGAGCGACGCGCGCCGCCGTCGCCCACCGCATACTGATCACAGAGCGAGGGACGCTCGGCGGAATGCGAAAGTTGGAGGGAGAATCAGATGAACGGCTTGCAGGTGGTGATTCTCGGCGCGGCGCTTTTCTGTTATATGCTCTACCGGCAATGTGCGCGGCGGCCGGTAACGCGAGGCGACCTGTTGATTCCGGGGATCGGCGCACTCTATCTGGGCACCCGCTATCTCGGCGGCGCCAGTTTCCAGATACAGAACGCCGTGATTGTGCTCGTCGCCGCGTTGATCGGCGTCGGTACGGGCTTGCTCTGCGGGCAGATGATTCGCGTGTGGCGGGATCAGGAAAGCGGCATCGTTTACCAGTACGGCGGCTGGCCGTATGCGGTGGCGTTCCTCAGCCTGCTCATCGTGCGGATCGCGATGCGGGTCGTGGTGCGGCAGTGGGATTTCGGGACGAGCGCGGCGATCCTGAATGATGCCTTCATCGGCATGATGGTCGGGAACTTCCTTGGGCGGGCGGTCAATGTCGGAGCGCGGGCACTTGCCCTGCTTGGCTGGCAGTTCGACGCGCTACCGCATACGCAACGTGCCCGGCGCGCGCGGCGATCCATGTAAGATAGATGTGGTGTAGGCTTCAGCCTGCGGCCTCAACGGAATAGGCCTCAACCCGTTATCCCGCTAGGTTGCAGGCTGAAGCCTACGCCACCTGAACAAAGAGAAGAGACAATGCGGGCATGTTGCCCATCATGAAAGGGGAGCGATCAGTGATGACCATGGAGGCGCCGGTAACAACTGAAACCGTCGTCGAGGCGCGTGATTTGCATAAGACGTTCGGGGACCGCGAGGCGGTGCGGGGCGTCAGCCTGACGATCCGAAGCGGCGAGATTTACGGCCTCCTCGGGCCGAATGGCGCGGGCAAGAGCACGACGATCAACATGCTCGCCACCTACCTCGCGCCGACGAGTGGCGCCGCGACGATCGCCGGGCTGCCCGTGACGGCCGGGGCGCGCGTCAAGCGGATCATCGGCGTCGTGCCGCAGGAGATTGCCCTCTACGACGACATGACAGCGGTGGAGAACATGCGCTTCTTCGGCGAAATCTATGGCATCACGGGCGGCGCGCTGGCGGATCGGATCACCGATCTCCTGACGCTCGTTGGTCTCAACGACCGGCGGGATGACAAGGTATCGGAATATTCCGGCGGCATGAAGCGGCGGCTCAATCTTGCGGTCAGCGTCATTCATCGCCCCCGTTTCCTGATGCTCGATGAGCCGACGGTCGGCGTGGATCCGCAATCGCGCGAGGCGCTCTTTGAACTGACCGAGAAACTGCGCGATGACGGCATGGCGATCCTCTACACAACGCACTACATGGAAGAAGCCGAGCGGCTCTGCAATCGTATCGCGATCATGGATGAAGGGCAGATCGTCGCACAGGGAACGCTGGAAGACCTCCTGACGCTCCGAACGGTCACGCCGGTGCGCACCGAACGCCCGCACGGCCTCGCCGAAGTCTTCCTGCAACTGACGGGCAAGCAATACCGGGATTAACCGCGCAGCATGAGGAGGACGTATGAATCAGGGCAGGTTTTATTCCATCGCGATGCCATTGGCCGGGGTCTTGTATGTCATCGCGCTCATCATCACGCGAAACGGGACGGTCGCCGCCGTCGGCGCGATGCTCTTCGCGGTCATCGCCATCGTGGGTAGGGCATTTCGCCCCGGGAGATAAGCGACGTCGCGTCTATCGTGATGTGGTCTACGGAGGGACAATTTCATGCGTACAGCACTGGTTATCTTACGGAAGGAACTGATGCGGATGGTGCATGATCGCCGCGCGCTGGCGCTCAGCCTCTTCATCCCGTTCTTCCTGATGTTCCTCATCGGGGCGGTCTTCACGACGGCGAGCAACGGGAGCGGCAACACAACGGTGGATGTGCCGGTCTACGTTGAGGATCAGGGGCCGGTCGGCCAGCAAATCCTCGCGGCGATGCAGCAGACACCGACGCTCAAGGTGGAGACAAAGACGAGTGCGGCGGACGCCCGCACACCCGTCGAGAACGGCGACCGCTCGGCGGCGGTCATCATCCCCGCCGGGGTGAGCGACGCGGTGGCGCAGGGCAAGCAGGCGGACATCACCGTCCTGACGACGCCGAGCAACAGCGATTACCGCGCGCTCGCCGTGCGTGGGATTATGGGAGATATCATCCAGAACTTCGCCATGGGCCAGATCGCCGGTCAGGTCGCGGCGGATGCGGTGAAGAATAGTGGCGCGACTGCCGACCCGAACGCCGTCGCGCGGCAGGCGAGCCAGCAGGCGATCCAACTGAGCCAAAAGCCGCCGCTCAGCCTGCAAGCGCAGGTGGCGAAGCAGAATCAGAGCAACAACAATTACGACCAGGTCGTGCCGGGCTATGCGCTGATGTTCGCACTCTTCGCCGTCGGCGCCGGGGCGGGGACGATCCTCGATGAGAAGGAAGCGGGGACGTGGAAGCGGCTGCTCGTCGCGCCAATCTCCCGCTGGGCGCTCCTGGGCGGCAAACTGGGCGCGCAGTTCGTGCGAGTATTCATGCAGATCGCCCTGCTCTTCCTCGTCAGCAAACTCTTCTTCCATATTGATCTCGGCTCCGTGCCCGCGATCATTCTGCTCATCGTCGTGACCGCCTTTGCGACGACCGCCCTCGGCATGTTGCTCGTCTCCGTCGTCAAGACGCGCGACCAGTTGCAGCCGATCTCGACACTCGTCGTGCTGACATTCTCGGCGCTCGGCGGCTCGTGGTTCCCACTCTTTCTGATGCCGACCTGGGTGCAGCAGGTCTCGAAGGTGACGCTCACCAGTTGGGCGATGCGGGGGTTCAACAATCTGATGATCTTCGGTAAGGGTTTCACCGCCGTGCTGCCAAGCCTGCTCGCGCTCGTCGTGTACGGCGTGGTCTGCTTCCTGCTCGCCATCCGCTTCTTCCGCTTCCAGGAGGCAACATAACAGAGGGCGACGTAGTGGAGATTAACCACCAGGGGAGTAGCACAGAGGACACAGAGACCGCAGAGATCACAGAGATCGTTCTTATTTTCTCCTTCTCTGTGGTCTCTGTGTCCTCTGCGGTCTCTGTGCTGCTCCCTTTTTCTGGCACGTTGGCGATTCAAGCACTCTTCATTCGTAGCGCAAATAGGGGCGGCGTTGCTCCGCGAAGGCGGCGAGGCCGGGTTCCCAGTCCGCCGCGATGTCGGTCAGCGGGGCTTGCTCGGTCAGTTGCTCGCGGAGCGTTTGCGTCCCGGCGATCACATCGAAGGGGAGGCGATCGTGGACATACTCGTATGGCGGCTCTTTCCAGACTGGAACCGATGGGTCCTGTTGGATGATCGCCCGAAACACGGCGATCCCGGCGAGGACGGCGGGGAAGCGGTCGCGGTCGGTGACATGCAGTTGCACGCCGCCGCAGATTTCCCGCGCGTGCTTCTGGAAGGTCGGCTCGAAAAAGCAGGCGCGGAAGATGACGCCAGGTAGATTCTCCCGCTCCAACGCGGCGGCGAGACCGTGCGGATCAACATGTGGCGCGCCGATCAACTCGAATGGGCGGGTCGTACCGCGCCCCTCGGAGAGCGTCGTGCCCTCGATGTGGACGGCGCCGGGGAAGACCGTCGCCGTATCGAGGGTCGGCATATTCGGGGAAGGAAAGACCCAGGGCGCGTCAGTATCATCGTGCCACAGCGCACGCCGCCACCCGTCCATCGGCACGACGGTGAGGTCGCAACCGATCCCAAATTCCTCGTTGAACATCATCGCTAACTCGCCGATCGTCATGCCGTGACGCGTCGGGAGCGGATACATGCCGACGAACGACTCGTGCCCCGGTTCGAGCAGATTGCCTCCCATCCGCACACCATTGATCGGATTCGGACGGTCGAGCACGACGACGCGCTTTCCGGCCTCCCGCGCGGCCTCCATCGCCAGCGCCATCGTGGAGACAAAGGTGTAGATGCGCGTGCCGACATCCTGCAAATCCACGACGAGCACATCGGTCTCCGCGAGCATTGCCGCTGTCGGTTTGCGGCGCGCGCCGTAGAGCGAATAGACGGGCAGGCCGGTGCGGGCGTCGGTGAAGCCCTCCCATTCGATCATGTCGTCCTGCGTCTGCCCCCCGATGCCATGCTGCGGCCCGAAGAGCGTCGTCAGATTAATGTCCGGATGCGCGTGGAAGAGATCAGCGGCGTGCCGGTAGCGATGGTCCACCGAGGCAGGGTGGCAAATCAGCCCCACCCGCGCATCGCCAAGAATCGACTGCGGATCGTCGAGCAGCACTTCCAGCCCCAGTCGCATCCTGAATTCCTTCCGTATCCGCGTCGCGCCGTTGGTACATCATACCGTTTCTCGGCAGACATGAAAAAAAGCCGCCAGCATCGGCGACTTTTCTACGCAATCACCAGGGCATCACGTCTCGTGAATACGCGCTTCCAGTTCCTCCAGAATCGGGCGATTCCGCTCGACGAGGGCGCGTAACGCGCGCAACCGCACCGCGCGATCATCGTCCGAGGCGAACAAGACTTCCATGGCAAGCAATCGGGCCGTTCGTTCCTCGGTCACGGGCCAATCGGTGAGGAAGTCCATCCGGCTATCAATGTCCCATTCATGCCACTCAGCAGCCATCTCAGGCAGTTGCTCCCAATCGCCCGTTGCCACCGACAGATCCCAAGCGAAGAGATCGTAATCGGTCTGTTGTGTCGTTACTTGAGCCATAGCGCATCATCCGGGATAGCGATTTCGTCCATCGTACTGAATTGGTATCCACTGACAAGAATACCACGATCTGCTCGATAGACAACGATAAGATTCGTTTCTGATCTCGCCCCCAGTTGTTGCTCACCGAGTACAGTGCGAGTTCGCGCGATGATCACCGCGATGTCTCTTTCTTCCCACTGGCGGTAAAGCGCGATCTGTACCGATTCACTCCTCGCAGCGGCATGGAGACTCCGCAGATAGTCCATCGCAGTTGTTCCCATGGCCCACTGACGGTCTCTCATCACACGCTGAATAAGGTGAAGGGTGAGCGAGTCGGTTTGGCGTCCGGGTGTAGCCCCCTGATAAGCGAATCTGCGGTTAGCGATGGATACTTTCTGGATGGCAGGATTGAACGGCGCTGTAGCAATTCGATCCGTGATCAGTCGAATTTCCTCGTCAGTCGCTGCCCGTGGATGCGCAATCAGATCGTGAATCAACTGGTCAGCGGGATGTGAATCATCGTTATTGGCCATCGGACGTGTCGCTCCTGCGAGAGAGTCGGGGCCGATACCATTTCGGCCCCCATTCTTTCCGAGGCTGACATAGTACACTGCGGACGGTACTCGTCGTGTCATAGGCCGGTGGATGGAGCGAGGGCAGATGATGACCGATCCGGACCATGATCTTGGCGCGCTGGAAACCGAAAAGCGCAACCCGGCGACGACCGCGATTGACCGGATGAGCGCGCTGGAAATCGCGCGGGTGATGAACGCGGAGGATGCGACGGTGGCGGCGGCGGTGCAGCGCGAACTGCCGCAGATTGCCCGCGCGATCGAGGGAATTACCGCACGGTTGCGGCAGGGCGGACGACTCGTGTACATCGGCGCGGGGACATCCGGCAGGCTCGGTGTACTCGATGCTTCGGAGTGCCCGCCGACCTTTGGCACGCCGCCGGAACTCGTCGTCGGCTGGATTGCGGGCGGCCCGGCGGCGCTTACGCGCTCAATCGAAGGCGCGGAGGACAGCGCGGAAGCGGGCCGGGCGGATGCGGCGCGGCTTGATATTGCCGCGGCAGACGCGCTCGTCGGCATCGCTGCCAGCGGACGAACACCCTACGTCCTCAGCGCAATCGGTTATGCGAAAGAGCGGGGCGCGTTGACGGTTGGATTGGCCTGCAATGCCGATACGTTGCTTGCCCACATGACCGACATCATGATCGCCCCGGTCGTCGGGCCGGAAGTGATCGGCGGCTCGACGCGACTGAAGGCGGGGACGGCGCAGAAAATGGTTCTCAATATGCTCAGTACCGGCACGATGATCGTACTCGGCAAGACGTACGGCAACCTGATGGTGGATGTACAGCCGACGAATGACAAACTGCGGCGGCGCGCCATCGCTATCGTGCGGGAGGCGACCGGCCTGCGCGAATCGGCGGCGGAAGCCCTGCTGCACGCATCAGATGACGACGTGAAGACCGCCATCGTCGCGGCGCTCGCCAGTATTGATCCTGTCGCGGCGCGGGACCGGCTCGCGGCGGCTGGCGGTGTGGTGCGGACAGCGCTTGCGCGCGGGCAATGACGATGAGTTCGGTAGATGGCATTCCTGCTGCCCACTGCCCACCGTCTACTGGCTGCTTTCTCGGCGTGGACGGCGGCGCGACGAAGACGCTGGCCGTGATTGTGGACGCGGGCGGGCATGAGATCGGGCGCGGCATGGCGGGGAGCGGGAATCAGGCTGCCGTCGGGCCGGAGCGGGCGGTGGCAAGCATCCGGCGCGCGGTCGCGGAAGCGGCACAACACGCCGGGAGTAACGAGACATTCCATGCCGCGTGGATCGGCCTCGCGGGGGTGGACCGCCCCGGCGACCGCGACCGCCTCCTGCCCCATCTCGATGCACTGGCAACGGTGGTGCGGCTCACAAACGACGCCGAACTGGCGCTCACCGGGCTGGATGGCGCGGTCGGCATTGCGGTGATCGCGGGAACAGGCTCGATTGCGTTGGGGCGGGATGCGGCGGGTACGACAGCGCGTTCCGGCGGCTGGGGACACATCATTGGCGATGAGGGGAGTGGATACGAAATCGGGCGGATGGCGCTGAAAGCAGCGGCGCGCGCCTCGGATGGACGCGGGCCGCAGACCGCGCTTCTCACCGCGATTCTGTCGGAATGGCGGTTGGCGCGCCCGGATGTGATGATTGACCGCGTCTACCCGGACGGCGACAAGGGAGAGATCGCCCGCCTCTCCACGCTCGTCTTTGCGGCGGCGCGCGACGGGGACATGATGGCGCGGCGGATCATGCGCGAGGCGGCGACGGAACTCGCGCGGGCGGCGCTCGCGGTTGGTGCGATGCTTGACTTCCCGGACGGTAGCGGCAGCCTCCCCGTCGCGCTCGCCGGGGGCATGCTGATCCACGAGACGGATTTCCGGGCGATGCTGCTCCGCCGCCTCCGTCGCCGTCGTCCGGTCGGACCCGTCGCGCTCATCGCGGAACCCGCATTGAGCGCGGCGCGTGCCGCGATCCACCTGGCACAGCCGCCATCATGAAGACCACTGTCGTGGCTGGCGAACTGCTCATCGGCGCGGAATTCGTGCGGGGCGCCGTGGTGATCGAGGGCGGTCGGATCACCGGCATCCTCAATGCGCATGACTTCCCTGGGCAGCAAGATATTCTCAGCGAAACGCGCTACGTTGCACCGGGCTTCATTGATCTCCAGGTCAATGGCGGCTTCGGCGTCGAGGTGGGCGAGGACCCGGACGCGATCCGCACGCTTGCCGCTCGGCTGCCGGAAACAGGCGTCACGGCCTTCTTGCCGACGATCATTACGTCGCCGCCAGCGTCGTATCCGAAGGCGATGGCGGCATTTGAGGCGGCCCGTGATGTACCCGGCGCGCGTCCACTCGGCTTGCATCTTGAAGGGCCGTTTCTCTCCCCGCAACGACATGGCGCGCATCGTCGCGACATCATCGAATCAGCAGATCCTCGCTTGCTCGATACATTACTCGAAAGCAATGCGGTGCGCCTTGTCACGCTCGCACCGGAGCGACCGGACGCACCCGGATTGATGGAGAAACTGCGAAAGCGCGATCTCCTCATCAGCCTCGGGCATACGAACGCGACCTACGAACAGTTCGAGGCCGGGATAGATGCCGGTGCGCGGATGGCGACGCATCTCTACAACGCGATGTCGCCCTTCGGGCATCGGGAACCGGGTGCGATTGGCGCGGCGTTGCTCGATGACCGTATCACGGTCGGTCTGATCGCGGATGGTGTCCACAGCCATCCGGCCAGCCTCCGACTCGCGTTACGCGCGAAGGGCATGGATCGAATCGCGCTCGTGACTGACATGATGACGGCAGCCGGGATGCCGCCCGGCATATACGCGCTCGGCGGGCAACAGGTGATGGTAGATCGCGTTTCCGCGCGACTCAACGATGGAACGCTTGCTGGATCGCTCCTGACGATGGATCGGGCAGTCTATAACATGGTCTACTGGACGGATGCGACGATTATCGACGCGTTACGAATGGCGAGCGAGATACCCGCACGGCTTCTCCGCCTCGAACGGATGGGCCGAATCTGTGTTGGGAATGAGGCGGATCTCGTCCTCCTCGACGCAAATCTTCATGTGCATATGACGATCATCAGGGGTGAAGTTGTGTACGAGCGGGGGGCGCAATGAAGGGAGCATTGATGATGGTGAGCGCGTGATGGGGATTTCCGCATTGTTACGGCTCGATACGGTGGATGTCCGCGATGCGGTCGAACTCTCGGTCAAAGGTGACGATTTCACTCAATCCCTCGGCACGCATAACCGCGATATGCTACGCATCCGCGAAAGGGAGATTCCGCTCGATGTAAAACGTGAAAGCGTCGTGGATGCGCCTCTTTCCGGGCATCACGATTCCTGGCAAATCAACGAGGGCGAGGATACCGTCGCGGACGACCGTGCGGGGAATTTTGTATTGCTTTTCGAGCAGGTAGACTGTCTCAAAGGTCACCGTCGGTTCGGTGCGCACCCGTATCGTTCCATCCTCGATTTGTTCGAGGTAGGTGCTCGCGCGGGGTGATTGCAGTAGATTATCCTGGGTAAAATGCCGGATGAGGGCGTTCGTATCGAGGAACGGCAGCGCCATCAGGTATTCATCCGACGAAACGCATCCTCGGCGATTGCCTCTTCAGCGGCTGCACGCATTTCTTCCGCAGTCGCGTATGACATTCCGTTGGGTGATTTCATCATGCCAGCCGTGCGGCGGACAACGCTTTCACGCCGAGATACTTTCACGGCATTGCCCTCGATAACCCAACTCACCTTGTCGTGTGGGCCAACACCGATTCGTTCCCGAACTGCTTTGGGAATCGTCACCTGGCCCTTACTCGTGACCGTTGAAAACATCTCATGCATATTTCCCCCGCATAGAATGAGGTAATACCGACCTCAGTGCTCCTTACATTTCACTATAACACATTCAGATATGGCCAGGGTCTTTGAAATCAAAAGGCACGGACAGCAAATATCCGCGCCGATGTTTTGTGCGGAGATGATGGCGGTTACGCGCCCATCTGCGTCGTGTGTTCGGGTTCGACGATGATGACGACACGCTCGTCGCCGGGTTGGTGGTACGGGTATTCGTCCTTGTCCATATACTTCTTCGCCATCGAGTTAATGAAGGCGCGGTTTGGGTCTTCCTCGATGCCGACGACCTTGCCGCGGATTTCGAGATAGCGGTAGGGATTCGCGGGGTCCACGATGGCGAGGGCGATACGTGGGTCGCGCTTCAGGTTGTGATACTTCTGGCGCGTCTTGGTCTGGCTGAAGCGGACGTGCGTGCCGTCCCAGTCGAACCACACCGGGGTCACTTGCGGCTCGCCATTCGGGCCAATCGTCGCGATGTCCGCGAGCGCTTTCGATTCGAGTAGGTCTTCATAACCGGACGGGATCATGGACAACTCCTTTTTCTGTATGACGACAATCGTACAGTCTCGATCAACGCATATCCAACACCGTGCATTCCCGATTTCATCGGCGTGCCGAGGTGAGTTCCAGCGGGGTGATCGGGCGCAGACCCGCCTCGATAGTCGCGCGCTGCCCTTCGAGGAAGGGCGGCAGGGCGAGCGATGCGCCGAGCGATGACACCGGCTCGTCGGTCGCGAAACCGGGGCCGTCGGTGGCGATCTCGAAGAGGATGCCGCCCGGCTCGCGGAAGTAGATCGAGTGGAAATAGAAGCGGTCAATCTCCAGCGTCACGCGGAGTCCCGCCGCCGCGATCCGCGCGCGCCAGGCGTGCTGCTCGGTCTCGTTCGGCGTGCGGAAGGCGACATGATGCACGCCGCCGATGCCGACCTGCGCATAGGGCATCGTCGGTTGCTCCGCCACGTAGATTGTCGCACCGGGGCCACCCGCGCCTGTCTCGAAGACAACGATCCGTTCGCCTCCTTCCGTTGCCGCGTATTCACCGGTCTGGCGAAAGCCGAGAATGTTGGTCAGGATGTGCGCGGTCGGCGCGAGGGTGCGGACGGCGAGCGAGACGGAATCGAAGCCGCGAATCGCCATCTCCGGTGGCACGGGGCTTTCCTGCCACGGCGCACCATCGAAGGGCGCGCCGCCGTCATCCACGAGCGCGAGGGATTGGCCTTCCGGGTCGGCGAACGTGATGCGCGCGCGGCCATACGGGGTGAGAATACCGCTATGTGGCACGCCGTATGCGTCCAACCGAGCGGTCCACCAATCGAGGGCGGCACGGCTCGGCACGCGGAGCGCGGTCGTCGTGGTCGTGCCGACGCCGGAGCGGGTGGGGCCGGCCTGTGGCCAGTCGAAGAAGGTCATGTCCGTACCGGGGCTGCCAACACCATCGGCGTAGAAGAGATGGTACGCCGAGACATCGTCCTGATTAACCGTCTTCTTAACGAGGCGCATACCGAGCGCCTGCGTGTAAAAGGCGACGTTGCGGGAGGCATCCCCCGTCACTGCCGTCACATGATGAATACCGTTCAGTTCCATATGGCTGTGTACCTCTCCAACTCATTGCTCATTGCTCATTGCTCGCTTGACCGCCGGTACCACCTCTTCAGCGAAGAGCCGGGCCTGTTCCGCGTTCTCCTGCATGGTTGTGCGGAAGACGAAGGTATCCATGCGGCACTCCCGGTAATACCGCGCGATTTCTGCCGCCCAATCACCGACATTTCCGACGGTGACGCCGGGCCGGGCCGTCGTAGTCGCGTTCTGGCCGGGCGGGACGATCTCCCCCACGACGTTGTACCAGCGGCGGATGGCGGCGGGATCGCGCCCCGCTTCCCGCGCGCCCGCGTCAATCTTGTCGTGCATCGGCGCGAGTGTTTCCGCCGGATAGCGCGGGCTGGAGATGATCCAACCATCCGCCAATTGCCCGGTGACGTTCAGGAGCCGGGGGCCGAGCGCGCCGACCCAGATCGGAATCGGATGTGCGGGCGCGGGGCCGGGTTCCGCGTCGTGGAGGTGCGCGTGCTGCCCCGCGAACTGGACCTTTTCGCCCGGAATAAATGGCTGCCAGAGCAGTCGCATCAGTGGGATTGCCTCAGCGAGCGCGGTGACCGCCTCGCCCGGCCTCCGGCGCGGCCCACCGTAGGCGGCAATCGCGTCCCAGAATGCGCCCGTGCCGAGACCGAGTTCGACGCGCCCGCTCGTCAGGAGGTCGAGCGTTGCGGCCGCTTTGCCGAGGAGCGCCGGGGGACGCAGCGCGAGATTCGCGACGTTCGGGACGAGACGGACGCGCTCGGTCTGTGCCCCGATGACGGCGAGGAGCGTCCAGGTTTCGAGGAAGTCGCCTTTGTAGGGATGATCCTGAATGCTGATGAAATCCAGCCCTGCCGTATCGGCATACCGCGCCAGCGCAATCTCCCACCGGAAATCCGTCGCCGCCGGATGGATATTGATGCCGAAAAGCGGCGCTGGTTGCGTGTTGGCGTTCACGGGCTGCCTCCTCCTTTGTTGCCCTTGCCCTGCGTAGGATTAAACTCGATGGGGCGCGTTGTATTCCAGCGCATAATCCGCCTTTTCGGTGGGAAAGTGGTGTCCGCTCGGTGAACGTACGTGTCAGGGAATAAGAGTCGGCGGAGACATGTTTCATTCTTCAGGATTTGTCTTGACACCGGGGCGATTCCGTTTATGCTAGACAATCGCATCTCCTGTATTGGGATGCGGCAGATCGGTGTTTTGGTAAGGGATGGGTGCGGAGACGGTTCGCGCGCCAGGAGGAAATGCACGGCATGGGCACAGGTACAGTCAAGTGGTTCAACCCGACGAAGGGCTTCGGCTTCATCACGCAGGACGATGGTGGCGCCGATCTTTTTGT
>JBPCPB010000501.1:0-6629 GCA_050999735.1 Thermomicrobiales bacterium
GGTGTGGATTGTGCCGCCGATGCCAGTACGGGCGCGGACGGGTGCATACTGAAGATACGCGGGAAGAGTGCGCCGATCACGCCCATCGTCACCAGAATGAGCGGGACAGGGAGATGCAGGAGGCCGACGAGCAGGCCGCAGACGAGCATGACAATCAGCCCACGCAGCCGGTCCCACCCTTTGCCGAGTTGGCCCCCGCTCATCTGTATAACGATGGCGAAGGTCATCCCGCCGGTAGCGGGGACGATCCCCGCAAGCACCGCCCCCGCCACCCGGTTTCCCTGCACGACGGTGATAAAGACGGAAAGCAGGGTCGTGATGACGACAGCGGGCGCAAGCAATCCGGCGAGGGTGGCGACTACGCCGCCCGTCCCGGCCATCATTTTCCCCATCACGATAGACTGGGCGATGATGTTCGTTCCCGGCGTCAGTTTGGAGAGCGCGAACGCCTCGTTGTACTGATCGCCCGTGATCCAGCGGCGGCGCTGCACGAACTCGCGCCGCATCAGGAAGAGCGTCGCTGCTCCGCCCCCGAACGAGAATGCGCCGATCCGCAGCCACACCAGGAAGAGTTCTTTGAGCGGCGGCGGGTGCGGATGATGCGCAGCCTCATCTTCAGGAAGCGGGAGTGATATATCTTCCGGCGATAGCGGGGTGCGCTGCATGATTTCCTCGGTTCCCTCTGCTGCACGAACACCGCCGCTATCCTACCCGATTCCGTCGAGTTGGGGGATGAAGGTATGATCCCAGATCGCCCATTCTTCAATAATCATACCGTCCGCGATGCGATAGATGGCGACGCCTGTCCAGTTCAGAGTCTTCCCGGTCGGTTGCCGCTGCATAAACGTCCCACGATGCGTGCCGGAGTACGCGAGCCGCGCCACGACTGTATCCTGCTCCGCGATTAACTCCTCGATGCGGACATGGAGATCGGGGAACGCATTTCGCATCGTGCGCAGTGCCCGCTTCAATGCCGCAATACCCTGCACGCCGGGGCAAACGTACGTTGGCGAGAAGAACATCTCGACACGGTCTACTTCCCCGGTATCCAATCCGGTCTCGATCCATTGCCGGATGATCGCTTTCGGTGCTTTCATTGACATGGTGAACTCCCTTCAACTACTCGGCTTCCTTCAGTCGCGATCTGTTGTTATGGGGAATAGGGCTGGGGAGTGTAGGATAGAATGTACGAAATGATGCGGCATTGGTCAATGTGACGGCGGTCCGTTTCCTGCTTTCCAAAACGGCAGGTGGCGCGAATGGGAGTGAAGTACGATGGATATCCTCGAAGACGTGCAGATACGACCGGCGACACCGGGACGCGCGATTCGCCGGTTGCTCGATGGCGTGCGCGTCTTCACGGTGCTTGCCGTAGTCGTCGCGCTGATCGGGATCGGCGTATCGGTGACGGTCAATTGGCGCATCGGCGAGGCCGAACACGGGGCGCAGGAGCAACTGCGCTCCCTCAGCCGCACGGCGGCACAGTCCGCGCAAACCCTCCGTGGCGTGACGGATGCAAGCACGCAAGGGGGCGCGACGGTGGATAGCGCGACGATGTCGCTCCGGCAAGTCTCCGGCACGATCCGCGATACCGCCGGGACGATTGACGCGACCGCTGGCGTCTTCAATTTTGCCATCCCGATTACGAATGCGCATCCACTCGCCAGTGTGGAACAATCCTTCCGCCAGCAAGCGGACCAACTGCGGACGATTGCCACGCAGATTGACCAGACAAACGACGCACTGGGAAAAAACGGCGATAGCCTGCGCGGGATCGGGCAGCAGGTGGCGCTCGTTGCCAATAACACCGACGATCTCGCGAGCCAACTCCAGCGTTTCGCCGATGGTCCCGGCCCGAATAGCGTTCCTGCGATCGCGCGCGATGTGCGGATCCTCCTCATCTGGAGCGTCGTGCTGCACATTCTCATCCTCGGTTTCGCGATTTCTTTTTACATCCTCGCGACCGCGCTGCGGCAAATCACGTATGATATTCCTCGGATCGTCCACCGCGACGACGCGGCGTCGGAAGCGACGAATCACTAAAGATGTAGACACGGGCGAGTGTCGGTGGCGTAGGCTTTAGCCTGCAGTCTCTCGCGCAGGCTAAAGCCTACGCCACCACGAGATGGGGGAGAGACACGCATGCGACGAGGATGGATCATCGGGGGCGTGATGCTCGTGTTGATGGGAATGACCGCGTTCCCGGCGGGCGCGACGGGATTTGCGACGCCGGCATTCCAGACGCAATGGGTAGCGGGTGAAGCGATCGAAACGAATTTCTGGGGGCCGCTGACGACTTCTGACGGCGGGCGGACAGAATACTACAAAGATGCCCCCGCTGGGCAACGCCTCGTCCAGTACTTCGACAAAGGGCGGATGGAGTGGACGGACCCGCCCGGCCGCGTCACGAACGGCCTTCTCCCCGTCGAGATGATTCGCGGGCGTATCCAGTTCGGGGACAGCACATTCGTCAGCAAGCCATCCCCGAACATCGCGATTGCCGGTGACCCAAGCAATACGGGGCCGACGTACGCGACGCTCGGTGGCCGGGCGAGCGGCATCCTCGCCCCAGCAGCGATGCAGACGGGAACGTCGGTGACGACGGTAATGTCCGCGACGGGCGACATCACGCAGGGGACATCCGCGCCCGGCGTCACGCTCTCCGGCTACGATACACAGACGCGGCACAATGTCGCCTCCGTCTTTGCTGATTACCGCAATCGCGCTGGTCTCGCGACGATTGGCCTCGCGATCTCCGAGCCTTTCCGCGCGGGCTTCGTTGTCAGCGGGCAACCGAAAGATGTTGTCGTGCAGGTCTTCGAGCGGCGCGTGCTGACCTACACGGCGGCGAACACGCCCTCCTTCCAGGTGGAGATGGGCAACGCGGGGCTGCATTATTACCAGTGGCGCTACCCGCCCGGCGCACCGCCGGTCCAACCGCCGCAGTAACAGCGCAAACAAGGCAAAACAAAAAACCGTGTTACCTTTCATGTGCCACGCGCGACATGGAAGGTAGCATGATATTGTGCTGCATGGAAGTGAGCGAGAAGAACGCGATGGTCGCACTGAGTCACCGCGAATCTATTGACGCCGAGACCGCCCTGGCTGGCGAGCGAACACGGTTGGTGCGGCTCTGCACGCAACTGGTAGGCAATCCTGACGCCGAAGACCTCGCGCAGGAGACGCTGAGTGAGGCGTGGCGCAATCGCCATACCCTGCGCGATCCGGAACGGCGTACCCAATGGCTCGCGGGCATCGCGCGTAATGTATGCCGTCGGTGGGCACGCGACCGCTTCGTGCATCCTATTGTTCGCCCGCGCGCCGATGATACTGTAGACGGTATGCTCCCAATCGCCGAACCGACGGATGATTTCGACATCGAGATGGCACTGGAACAGGCCGAACTAGCGACGCTGCTGGATCGCGCGCTGGCATTATTGCCACCCGTGACGCGCGTTGTGCTGATCGCGCGGTACGTCACGGAGTCGCCGCACGCGGAGATCGCGGCGCGGTTGGGGATGAGCGAGGGGGCGGTGAAGGTGCGTATTCAGCGGGGGAAACTGGCGCTTCGCCGCATTTTCGCGACGGATTTTCCCGCCGAGATCGCCGCCTTTGGCCTCGCTGACACACGGGTGGACGAATGGCAGGAGACACGCATCTGGTGTCCGATGTGCGGGCAACGCCACCTTGTCGGACGCTTCACGAGCAGCGGCCCGCAAGCCGAAATGATGCTGCGATGCCCGGCATGTAATACCAATGCCGAACCCGGATGCGTCATCTCCAATGCGAATCGAGGAGACGCGGATCGCATCCTCGGTGGCGTGAAAGGCTTCAAACCCGCGCTCTCGCGGACGCAAGCATGGATGCACCGATACTACCGGGATGCCCTCACGCATCATGTCATTGCCTGCCCGCATTGCGGACAGATGAACCCATTAGAAATTGGCGATCCGCCACCCGGTTCGTTCTGGCTGCATGGGGATTGGCGGTTCCGCATGTTCTGCGTGCATTGTCTTTGGGTTTCCACGCTCAGTTTCTCTGGCGCGATCCTCGCACTGCCGGAAACGCAGCAATTCTGGCGGCTGCATCCCCGGATGCGGATAGTGCCAGCATGCCGGGTGGAAATGGACGGCCACGCTGCCATCGTGACCCGCATCGAGAGCGTGAGCGACGGCACGCATCTCGAAGTCATTTCCGCCTGTGATACCTACGCGATCCTCCGTATTCACGGAACAGGGCATGTGTAGCGCCACCGCTGTCGCCTCACCCAACCGCACGCCACTCATCGCGCTCCTGAGCGCGTCCGCGATCTCACTCATCGGCAGCCGACTTACATTGGTGGCTGTCCCGTGGTTCGTTCTCCAGACGACTGGCAGCGCGGCGCGCACTGGCATCACCGGGGCTGCAGGGGCGCTCGCCTACGTGGTCGCCGCCTTCTTCGGCGGCGCGCTCGTGGATCGGTTCGGCTTCAAGCGCACGAGCATTTGTGCGGATGTCGCCAGCGGCGTAGCAGTAGCGATGGTGCCCTTGCTCTCGCACACAATCGGGCTTGCCTTCTGGGAATTGCTCGCCCTTGTCTTCCTCAGCACATTCTTCAACACACCGGGGAGCACGGCGCGGCAGAGTCTCACCCCCGATCTGGCGGTGCTCGCCGCATTGCCATTGGAGCGCGCCAATACGGCCGTTCAGACAATCCGAACCTTCGCGCAGCTCGTCGGACCAGCCCTTGCTGGTCTCTTGATCGCCGCGACCGGCGCGAGCGATGTCTTGTGGCTGGATGCCGGGACATTCGCGGTTTCGGCAGTCATCATCGCGATAGCCGTTCCCGCCTCGCCAAAGGAAACCGCGCGGTGGGTGGCGAACAGCCGACTCCGCCGGTATGTAGACGATCTACAGGAAGGCACGCGGTTCCTGCGGTACGACCGATTGATTGTCTCGCTCGCGATTGGCTCGGCATGTGGGAATTTCTTGGCGGCATCGCTCTTCACCGTCATCCTGCCCGTCTATGCGCGAGCGTCATTCGGCACCGCCGTAGATCTCGGCTTGATGCTCTCCGCGGTCGGGGGTGGGGCGCTCCTCGGTACACTCCTCTACGGCGTAATTGGCCTGCGATGCTCTCGTCGCGCGGTCTATATTGGGTCATTTCTTCTCAGCGGCGCCCCACGATGGATATTGGTCGGGACACCACCTCTGCCATTCACGCTGGCGGCACTCGTGTTCGTGGGCATCGGGAGCGGCATGGGAAGCCCACTGATCCTCACCATCTATCAGGAGCGCATCCCGGCGGCATTGCGTGGGCGCGTAATCGGGGCAATCATCGCCCTGAACACCATCGCTGACCCACTCGCGCTCTTTGCTGTCGGGTTTTTGCTCGATGGTATCGGCCTCACCTTCACCCTCATCGCCGTCAATGCCATCGCCTCGCTGGTGCTGGTGTGGGCAATCCTCAATCCCATATTCCGTGCGATGAACTGGCCCAACGTGCCACAGGCCACAAACTCGGCATGACATCTGATAGACCGGGTGCGACCTTCTCCGTGGTAAACTGTCAGCATTCCGCTGGCGCGGAAGATGCACACGGGTTTGTGTGATGATTTGGCACCGGAAGGAGCGATGATTGATGGCGACGGAGACGAAGATTTCTATCGAATACTGCACGGCCTGAGGATACCTCGATCGGGCCGTCAGTTTGGCGGACACACTGCTCCACGACTACAAGAACAAGATCGGCGCGCTGACGTTTCTGCCCTCCTCGGGCGGCGTCTTCGAAGTCACGGTGAATGGATCGGTCATCCACTCCAAAAAAGAGACCGATCAGTTTCCGGACGAAGAGGCCGTTATCAAGCGGGTCGGTGAGATGGTCGGTGCGTAAGCGAACCTCACCCCCGGCCCCTCTCCATCGCTCTGAGATCATGGTATGCATTACGTTTGTCAGGCGATGGAGAGGGGAGCGTATTCATTCCCTTTCCAGTCTTCAGTCGTGCTCTTGACGCGGGGCGGATTTGGCGGTTCCATATTCGTATCGCCGCAACGGCGCGGCGATGGTGCGGAAGGGTAAGAAAACCGTGGTACAGGGTAAGCGTTTCGTTCTCTGGCTCTTTGGCGCGCTGCTCGTCGTTTCGATCCTCTTTATGATCGGTACCGCGACGCTTGCTCACAATAAGGCGGACGTCTGCCGGGGTTACTATGACCCGCAGCAGCAGGCAGCCTGCGCCGCGACCGCGACGGTCGGACCGCCGCCGGGTATCGTGAAGTACCATTGAGTATCTGGGTAGGAGATTGGGTAGCCGTGTCCGAGGCGGATTTCGTGAAGGGTGATGCACGTCATGGCAACGCTGGCAAACGCGCATGAGATGATCGAGGGAATGCGCCAGGTTCGGCAGGCGCGGCTCTATCGCCCTGACCCCGTACCCGAAGACGTGTTGATGGAACTCCTCGAAGTCGCGCGCTGGACTGGCAGCTCGCGCAATAGTCAACCGTGGCATTTCGTTGTCGTGACAGACAAGGAGCAATTGCGGCAACTCAGCCAGTTGCGCACGCCGATCAACTGGATGGCCGATGCGCCGCTCGCCATCGTCATCGTGCTTGATGGCGCGAGCGCGATGGCCGAAGCGTACGACGAAGGCCGC
>JBPCPB010000009.1:0-4588 GCA_050999735.1 Thermomicrobiales bacterium
GTGCCATTTCTGGCGGCACATTGAGCGACGGGTTGCCGTCGAAGAAGCCGAGCGGCTTGAGCATGAAGCCAATCCGCGAGATGGGCATCACCGGCCAGTCTTCCGGGCGCGGGAGATGGTGATGGCCCATCGTGTACCAGACGACAAGATCGGTCTCCGTAATCGGTCGGTCCTGCGCGGTGTAGGCAGGCAGGCCCGCACCGCCCGGATGCTGATTCGGGTAGTCGCCCGCCGCGTACTGCTCCGCCGGATCGTACGGCGTCACCCAGAGATGATGGCCCATGAAGCCCGCGCGCTGTCGGACGAACGAATCCGGTTGCACGAAGGAGCGGGTATTCTCCCCTGGCGCCAGTTTGTACGCGACGGGCTGCCCCAGGCGATTGCGCACCGCCGGATTGACGATCTTCCAGTAGCGCGCGTTGAGCGGATCAACCGACTGTTGCGCCTCCTGCTCCGTCTCCAGCAACGTGGATTCGGCATAGAAGGCATTGCCGTGCGGGTTCTCCGGCCCCGGCGGCTCAGCAACGGTATGGACCTCGTAGACGGAGTTGGCGGGGCCGTCCACCATCATGTCGAGGCGCACATTGAAGAAGTGCTGATGGTTCGGCGCGTAGAGTTGCGGCGCGACCATCGTGCCATATTTGCGCGTCTCGCCCGGCGGCAGCGCGCCCGTATTGATGACGCCCGTCAGTTTGATCTCGTATTCAATCGCGCCATCCTGGGAGAAGTACCAGTAGAAACCGTACTCGTAGTTCCCGACCGTCGCGATGAAGGAGACGACGAGGCGGCGGGCGCGGCGCACCTCGGTCTGATTCGTCCGCCAATCGTAGTGCTTCCAGAGAATGCCCGCGTCTTCCTCATGCATGCAGACGGCATTGGGATAGCGCACGACCTCGCCGCGGCTGTCGTTGAGGAAGGCATCGAAGTAGCGAATCTCACCGAGGCAGTCGCAGCCGAGGGCGAGCGCGTTCGCCATCAGGCCGATCCCGTACTCGCCGACATCGAAGGCGCTCTTGCGGTTGTGGCTCGGATGCGGATCGCCATAGGGCACGACCATCTCCGAGAGCGCCGCGCGGTAGAGAACAGGCCGGATGCGCCCGCAGTCCTCGTAGCCGATCGTGTGCAGCACCAACCCCTCGCGCGGCGTGAAGCCGATGCAGAAGTGCCACTTCTGCCACGTCACGGCGTGGCCGTCCACCGAGAAACTCGTCCCCTCCGGCTGCGTAATCGCGACGGGTTTGAGGTCCGTCCGCATCGCCGGGATGAACTCGGCGGCATAGTTCCCCGGCTCCGGCGGCAGCGGCACGACAGCGGTATCTTCCAGCCGGACGATCCGCATCGCATTGAGGTCCACAATCGCAACCAACCCCTCGACCGGGCGAGCATACCCGTTGTCGTGCGGCGCGGCACGCACGAACAGCAAGGCGCGGGTGAGGCGCATGCCGCGATCGTCCGCGTCGCCGTAGTCGCCCGCCGACCACGGCTCAACCATGACGAGGTCCATCTCCGTGACCCCGCGCTTCGCGAGCGCCGCCCGGAGGGCAGGGTCCGCTTTGCATGCCGCCTCACAGGCGACGAACTCATCGTACATAATCTGCGGCTGCACGCCGGGAATCTGCTCCCACCGGATAATGCTGCCCTGGGTGATCGAGACGACAATCTCAGAGACCGCGTTTGTCGCGTTGTCAAGGATGATGATGAAGGCTTGCCGCTCGATGGGGTCGCTGGCCCGGTAATTCAGCACGCATTCCTTCGACGGCTCATGCAGCGTGATCGAAGCGAACCGCACCCGATCCCCGATCCTGCCACTGTCACGCACGAGAGCGACCGCCGCCGCGATCTCCCGCGCCGTCAGCGGCTCCAACGGATGGCGGATCGCATCAGCAATCACTTGTGACTCTCGTGTACCGAGTTGGACGGTCATCGGTCACCTCCTCAATTTGGTAGCGTCGGCTTTCCAGCCAGCACGCGCATCGATGACACAGACCATTTGTCACCGATGAAACGGTGATGCATTCTATCACTGGTGGGCGAGGGTAAGGAGGCGACGATGCGCGGGCAGCGGCTGGTGGCGTTTCGACCGTATACGATGGAATTGGAACCCTTCGGTCTGCCGGACACGCCGCCACCGGGGCATCTGCTGGCAGAGACGACGTGCACGCTGATCAGCACCGGGACGGAACTGGCGAACTACACCGGCATCACCGTGGATCGCCGCGCGATGGGCGATGACTGGCGTGCTGTACCATACCGACCGGGCTACTCATACGTCGGCGTCGTGCAGGCGATCGGGAGCGGTGTGGAAGGAATCAACGTCGGTGATCGCATCTGCGGGCACGGGCCACATGCATCAGTTGCGCTGCTCGAACCGCGCAACGTCGCCGTCGTGCCGGAAGGTGTGACGGATGTGCAGGCGGCGTTCGTCACGCTGCTGATTATCACAATGAACGCCGTCCGGCTGGCGAAGATCGAATTGGGCGACTGCGTCGCGGCGGTCGGGCTGGGGTTGATCGGCAGTCTGGCATTGCAGCAGGCGCGCGTCTGCGGCGGTATGCCGGTCGTCGGGGTGGATCTGCTCGCCGCCCGCCGGGCCTATGCCGAGCGGGTCGGCCTCGCCGCGCTCGATCCGGCCGCGCCGGATTTCGGGGAGCGGATCGGCGCGCTTTCGGATGCCGGACGGTTCGATGTCGTCTTCGAGGCGACGGGTAGCCCGAACGGATTGAACCCAGCATTGCAGTTGGCGGCGAAGTATGCCCGCGTCGTCGCGCTCGGCAGCACACGGGGCATCATCGAGCAGTTCGACCTCTACGGCGATGTGCATGTGCCGGGCGTGACGATCATTGGCGCCCATTTGATGACCCACCCCGCCACGCCAAACTTCGCCAACCGCTGGACGATGCAGGCGAACCGCGCTGTCGCCCTGCGCCTACTCGCGGAACGGCGGGTAGACGTGGACTCCCTCGTCAGCCATCGCGAACCGGCCGAGCGCGCGCCGGACCTCTACGCGCTGCTCGCGGAGCGCCGTTCGGCGGCGATGGGCTGCATTCTGGACTGGAATGGCGCTAGTGGCTGATCCGTAGCGCGGCGGGTAGACGGATGAACCGGCCATAGCGCGCCGCCGCGATTTCGAGGGCCACTGCTTCGGCCGCGCCGAGCGGCGCGAAGGGAGTCGCTTCGACGATCACCGCACCCTTCGTGACCGTGCGCTTCCAGGTGCCGACGACCTGGCCGTCAAGGACGATCGTGTGATTGAAGAGGACGTTGTCTCGCGCGTCCAGGCGATCGGCGGGCGGTGCATCGAGTGCGGCCCGCCGGTCGGTGTAGCCGACGATGTATTCATCGTAATTCGACAGCAGGTAAACGGTCGGCGATGGATCGCGCACGATTGGCGCGGACACAGCGAACCAATAGGTCCGGCCATCCACCACTTCGTGCACCAATTCTGGCTCGACCATTGCGAGACCGGCTTTCGCGTCGGCCATCGTCAGCCCCGACCACCAGACAAAATCCTGCATGGTCGCCGGCCCGTGGCTCGTCATGTAGCGCCGGGTCAGTTCGGCCAGGGCTTCGTCCCGCGCGAGCGTCGTGGCGTTGGGAGCCCGCTCATCGAGCAAGGCATAGGTGAATTGCTTGCCGCGCCGCTCGCCGCTGCACACAACGCCATCCAATTCGGCGCGCATCATGAGGGAGCCGAGCCGCAGGTCATCAGTCGCGATACCGGCCTGCTGAAGGGCGGACGCGAGTTCGGTGCGGGTCAGGTGCGCGCCGCCTTGCAAGGCGTTTGCTAACGCGGCGTTGCTGCGGCCAAAGGTGTCGTCATCGAGGGCGCGTTGCTGGTCATAGTAGGCAGTGGCGGCCTTGACGCGCGGCGCAGTGAGCGCCAGCAGCCAGCGGATATCGGCGGGCACAACGAAATGCCAGGTGGGGCGCATTATATGGGTGCGAAGAATCGTCCCGTCGGCGAATGCCCGGTCGAGGGCGTCGCCGGTGGCATCGTGCATGCGCTGGCCGGCCGCCCATTTCGCCCCCGCATAATCCTGCGCCTGGACCGCGCCCAGCCACCGCACGACCTCGTCGGGCGTCTCAAATTTCGCTCCCGCGATCCGCTGGGTATGCAGCCGCTGGTGGGCAATGTCCCATCTCGTTATCATGGAGACAGTCTACCGCATCCCGATTCACATCGTTGTGAATCCCGCTGTGCCATCCGCCGCACTGCCGTATACTGACACCCATGCGATGGGAACGAATCGGAAAGGGGCGACGGATGGGGACGGGACATCGTTTCGGAGATGCGCTTTCGTGCGATACCTCGGTCGTGGTTGGGAGCGCGACATTCAATGGGTCGGTGCTCTTCGCCAAAAACAGCGACCGCGCGGCGAACGAATGCCAGCCACTTTTCCATGCACCGCGCCAGCAGCATCCTGTCGGGGCGACCGCGCACTGCCAGTACATCGCTATCCCGCAAGTCGAAGAGACATGGGAAGTGATCGGCTCGCGCCCGTACTGGCTCTGGGGTTTCGAGATGGGCGTCAATGAGTGGGGCGTCACGATCGGCAACGAGGCAGTGCTCTCCCGCGAGCCATACGAG
>JBPCPB010000124.1:0-7185 GCA_050999735.1 Thermomicrobiales bacterium
CGCGGCCCATCGCCATCCAGCCGGACGGTGTACACGTCGTCAATGTTCTCACCGACGCGGCGGGTTTCATTCCGGCGGACACCGTCATCCTCTCCTCCGGCGGCATCGCGCAGGACGGTCTCTATCACGCCCTCACCGCCCATGTTGCAGCGCACCATCTCTCGCTCGATCCACGCTTGATCGGCGACGCCTTCGCCCCGCGCCACCTCCGCCATGCAATGACCGATGGCGCACGCATCGGGCGTGCTATCTGAGAAGCTGGGGAGGACCGCAAAGGCGCAAAGAGCGTAGAGAACGCAAACAAGGGCTAAGAACAATCGTCTTCCCTTCTTTGCGACCTTTGTGTCTTTGCGGTTCTCCCCGGCTTCATCCCCGATTCTGGTCGCTGCCGATTGATGTGAGGCTGAGCGTCCAGAGCGTCGGCTGTTCCACAGGCAGACCGGCGCGGGCGGCCTGCCACCAGGCCTGCAGCCGCGCAGTGAGGAAGCGGAAGCGGGCCACCGCCCAGCCGCCGATGACGACCACGAGGGCGATGCCACCGAGTTTCGCCCACATCTCCTGCACTGCGCCCGTCGCCGGGACGCGCCCGGGCGCCCCTTGGGCAGGCTGCAACTGACTGACGCCAACGCCGTGATCGTAGACCATCTGACCCCCGAAGTAGCCCGTCAGGACGATGCAGACGATCAGCACGCCGCCGAGCGCGAGGTAGCCGAATACGCCCGCGCCATATAGCCCTTCAGCATTGCCGAGCCGCATCCCGACGAGGATGAGGCAACACAGTACCATGAGCGCGGCGAAGAGTTCATGCCGGTGAAGGATTGTCAGCGAGGCGGCGTCCTTCGCCGCGTGCTCCGGGCCGGAGAGCACTGCCGCCGTCGCGCCGAGGCTGCCAATAATCAGCGTGTAAAATCCCGCCTGCGTCAGGCTCAGCCGCCGGAAACCGACGCCGCATGCGTCCAGTACGACGCTGGCGATCAGGAGCGCGATCGGGAAATGGACGATGGCCGGGTGCGGAATCATCTCTTCAGGTAGTCCAAACCGTCGCGCAGCGATGTTGGCGGGTGGCCGATCAGCGTCGCGGTCGCTGAATGCGTGCTGCTGTTATCGAGGCGCAGCATGTTCAATTGCTCCGGCGTCACCGGCGGCTTTGGCAGCAGTTTGTCGAAGGTGAATGCCGCCGGTTTCAGGAGCATAGCGGGCAGCGAGAGCATCGGGCGGTGTCTGCCGGTGACCGCCATCAGCACCGCGACCATCTCTTTGTAGGACATGATTTCCGGGCCGCCGAGTTCGTATGTCTTGCCAATCGTCTCTGGATCAGCGAGCGCTGTGAGAAAGCACTCCACGACATCATCGAGCCAGACGGGCTGAAACTTCGCCACCCCACCATCCGGGAGGACGAACGGCGCGGGCACTTTCGCCAGCCCCGCCAGCGTGGAGAAGAATTGGTCGCCGGGACCAAAGATGATCGAGGGGCGGAAGATCGTCCAATCGAGGCCGCTCGCCTTGACGCAGTGCTCGGCGCGATACTTCGTGTCGTGATACGGGAAATTGGGATCGGGGAGCGCGCCCAGGGCGCTCATCTGGATATGGCGGCGCACGCCCGCCGCCTTCTCGGCGTCCACGATCCGCATCGTTCCCTGATAATTGACTTTCTCGAAGGTGCGATCGCCCCGCTCGCGGATAATCGCGACGAGATGAATCACCGTCTCTACGCCCGCTAGTGCCGCCGGGAGTGTTTCCGGCGCGGTCACATCTCCGCGCGCGAATGCGACGTCACGCGGAAATTCCTTCCGGGCCGCTGCCGGATCGCGCACGAGCAGGCGCACGTCCTTCCCTTGCGCGACCAGTTTCCGCACGAGGCGGGAGCCGACATACCCTGTTCCCCCTGTCACGAGTATCATCGCCGCTTCCTCCTGTAGCAGTCAGTCGGCAGTCGGCAGTCGAAAGAACGGTGGCTAACCACGACTGCCGACTGCTGCCTGCCGACTGCCGACTCCAACCAGTCATCCCAGCCGTACAACGTACCGGACGATCAGCCAGAAGCAGCACGCACTGCCTCCCAGCACGAAGAGATGCCAGAGCGCATGCGCGTCGAACTTGCCGGGGATGAGATTCGGTCGCTCGAAGACGAAGATGAACGCGCCGACGGTATAGACGACGCCACCGGCGAGCATCCAGATCACCCCCGCAGGCGGGAGGGCGCGAAAGAGTGCGGGCGCGGCCAGCACGCCGACCCAGCCGAGGAGGATGTAGAACGTCGTTGAGGCCCAGCGGGGCGCGTCCATCCAGTACGTCATCATTATGAGACCGACGAGGACAAGCCCCCAGATTACACCGAGCAAGCCCCAGCGCCAGACGCCGTGGAGCGCGAGCAGGCAGACCGGCGTATACGTCCCGGCAATCAGGACGATAACCATCGTGCAATCGAAGCGCAGCAGGCGGGCGTTGCCGCGCGGTGAGAGCGAGAGCGAGTGGTGGAGTGTGCTCGCCGTGTAGAGGGCGATCTGGCTGAGGCCGAAGATGATCAGGCCGATCAGCGCCAACACGTTATCCATCCGCACGCCGATTGCCAGCAGGACACCCATGGCAATGACCGAGAGCAGGATACCGGCCAGATGGGTCAGCCCATTCGCAGGCTCACGCACGCGCAGCGTTATCGCGCGCATCGTCGCTCCGTCCGGTGTTGCATGCGATTCGTATCCATGTGCTGGTCTCCTTCTCTTTCATACCGTCAATTCGGCATCATCATTGTCGGGTCAGGGAGTAGTTGACTCTCCTGCATGGCATGAGCGGGGGCGGCAGGCACGTCCGGTACGCATGCATCGCCTGATGAGACAGGATACACTCCTTCGCCACGCGCGCATTTCGTCGGGGAGCGGCCGATCATCTGCTCGACCGCAGTCAAAAGGTCATGCAGATCGCGCAAATCGCGCAAGTCATGGAGAAGAAACGGCTTCCGTACCACCTGATAGCGCATTGCCCGCAGCACATCCGCCGTCACTGGCAGGGCTTCCGGTTGCTCGGAGACAATGATCGTCGGGATCTGCGTCGTCTCGAAGTCGCCCCAGAGGCGCTTGAGGAACTCCCAACCGTCATCGCGCTGCTTCAGAGCGAGATCGAGAATGACGAGTTGCGGCTGCGCGCGCCGCAGCAGCGCGTGCGCATCGTCGCACCCGCCCGCACACCAGCGGAGGGTGCAGTAGCCTTCGTCGGTGAGTACATCATGCATCAAGGAAAGGAAGAAGGGGTCATTGTCGAGGAGCGCGATTATCGGGGCCATCATCGGTCCCCCTTCCCGCCGCGCTGGATGCAGACAGCAGACAGAGAGTGTAGCGATGGCCGCTACTCCCGTCTTCGGTCGTCGTCAGCGTTGCTTCTTCACCATAACACGCTATGAACGAATCCATATAAAATTCACTTGGATTCTATAGAAATCTGTACATCGTCAAAGCAAAACCGCTCTGCGGGAAGCGGTGTGTGGTAGAGTAGCGTATGTCAAGCATGTGACCCCGCTCGACATTCTCCAACGTTGTGAGCCGCGCCGGACGATGGCGGCGGCAATGCGAGACTTCCCTGGGTCGCAGATCGGCATGCACCGTCTGGTGGATGCGAGACGCGAGGAGGACCGCATGACACTATCCCACGATGGATTATCTCCGCTCAGAAAGCGCCCCGGCCCCAAGCCACGCGGGCGCACCGTCATTCCCCTGACAATTACTGTCACCCTGGCGCAACGCGTCGCGCTGATTGCTATGGCGGATACACAAATGAGCAGCATCAGCGCCGTCGTCCGCCAGTTCATTGTCACCGGATTGGCCGCAGGCGCCGTACCCACACCCTAACGCAACGCAGGATGCAAACGGGGTGGTGAGAGCGTCCACGGCATGATGCGATGGCTACGTTTCCGTCAGCACCACACCGAGGACATTCGCGCCCACCTGTTCGAGGGTCGCGAGGGCGCGTTGCGCCTGCGGCCGGCGTGTTCTGCCCTGCGCGACGAGGAGCAGGACACCATCCACGCGCGCGGCAATCGCCCTGCTATCCGCCACGTCCGCGACAGGCGGCGCGTCAATGAGCACAACGTCCGCCTGGGCACGCAGGGCGGCGAGCAGCACGCCAAAGGCGTCCGCGCCGAGTAGGTCGGCCGGGTTTGCCCCATGCCCGCCCGCTGGCAGGAGCAGAAGATTCGCCACCCCGGTATCGACCACCGGCAGGATGATCGTGCGGTGCTCCTCGTCGGGACCGAGGATGGCGGTCGCGATTCCCTCCGTTGCGCTTCCCTGCCCGAAGAGCGCGCTCAGGCTCCCGGCGTTCGGCGCGCCGCGCAGATCGGCATCCACGATAATGACGCGCTCCCCGGCGAGCGCGCACGCGACGCCGAGATTCGCGACCACCGCCGCGCGATCCTCGACACCGCCGGAGTCCGCGAGCAGATAGACATGTCCGCTATCACCCTCACCGGCACGCGGCGCGAAGCGCAGGTTCGTCCGCAGCGCGCGGTACGCTTCGGCGGCAGCTCCATTCGGCTCCCTAAGCATCACGAGCCGATCCCGGAGCGTCCCTCCCGGCCCCGCCTTCGCTTCCATCACTTCACGCATCATACCCTCCCCTAACCGTATCTAACCGCCCATACTGCCCAGAGAGCACCCGCAAGGACGCCAAGAAGAGGGAGATAGCACAGAGACCACAGAGGACGCAGAGGACACAGATGGATCCTTTGTTTCTTTTCTCTGTGCTCGCTGTGTTCTCCGTGTCCTCTGTGCTTGATGTTTCTCGTGGCGCCTTGGCGGTTCCATCATTTTCCTCATTTATCAGCGCGGCGGGGGATGGTGGCGACGACGGGCAGGCGGAGGTAGTGTCGCACATCGTCCTGTCCCTTCAGCGAGTCATCGAACGCCGCCGCGCCCATCACAACGATCAGACCGAGGACGCCACCGAGCACAAGACCCGCCGCCGCCGTCAGTTTCGTCCGCGGGCCATTCGGCGTGGCGGGTGGTGACGGGCAATTCGGCAGCACTGCCTGGCTGAACAGTCCGCCGGAGGGCGCGGCGCAATCGAGGCTCGTGACGACGAGCTGCGGTGTTCGCACAGCGTTTTGTTGGGACGACCGGCTCAGTCCTTTATCCACTGCGTCCGACGCGGCGATGTCATCCTTGTTCTTGTCCACAATAACGTGCGCCAGCGCGCCAACGACCCGCGCCGCGCCCGCCGGGTCCGCACTCGTCGCCGCGACGGTCACGGTGCGATTATCGCGGTTGCTCCGGGTGACGGCATTGTAGGCGAGCGCCGCATCGCCCGCCTGCATATAGCCTTTATCAACGGCGGACTGCACCGTGTTCGGATTATGGATATAGGGTTCGAGCGCCTGTGTCCAGTTCGCGGTCAACTGGTCGGAGAAGTAGTCAATCGGTACGGAAGTGATGGCAAGGCGGGTACTCGCCTCGTACGTTTTCGCCTTGCCCGCCTGCGATGCGTAGCCGATGACACCCGCGATCAGCGCGGCGAGCACGATCACCCACCAGCCGCGCCGGAGGACGCGCAGATAGACTTCGGGGCGCATCAGACGGCCCGTTCCGACCGCACGCGCCCCGGAATCGCACCGACAACGGGCAGGCCGAGTTGATCTTCGATCTCCTGCCGGTCGTGCAGGTGCGTATCGAAGAGCTCCACGAGAAGCGCGATCACTGCCGCCGCGAGCAGCCCCGCGAGAACGGTTCCCGCCGCCAGGACGCCTCCCTTGAGCGATTTCGGCTTCGCCTGCGTCGGATAGTCAATGACGCTCAGTTCGACCGGACGACCGGGGAGATAACTCGGCCCGTTCGCCGCGAGTTCGTCGAGCGCGGCTTGCTCCATCGCGAGAGAGCGGCTCGCATTGTCGGTCGTCACTTTGACGAACAGCACCCGATAGACGCGCGTCGAGGAGAGCGCACTCTGGACTTCCTCGGCGGAATAGTTCGCTCCCTTTTCTGGTAGCCGTTTGGCGACGGCATCCGCGAACCGGCTGCCGAGGACGATGCGGGTAAAGTCATCCGACGCCGCCTCGCTCGCGAGATCGCGGTAGTAATTCGTATAGCCAACCGACGATGTCGGCGGTGGCGAGAGATCCGTCAGGGTCGCCTCGCCGGACGCCTCATACGACTTCGGGACGCGCAAGTAGTTATACCCCGCCAGCAGAAGTGCGAGAAGCGGCAAAATCACCAGCACCGGCCATCGCCGCCGTATCACCGCCCAGAAGCGGGGAAGGCGGGGGAAGGACTGAGGACTAAGGACTAAGGACTGAGTCTCCATGGGTTCCTAATCTGTATTCGCATGCATCAGATGCATGAGTTCATACGGTCGTGGACCGCGTTCCTCGTACCAGGACCTCACTGAGTCCTTAGTCCTTAGTCCTTAGTCCTCATCTATCCTAGCCGCGCGGCGGCGATACCGCAAACGTTCAGAGAATCGCGATGATCGCCGCGAGGGTGACGATGCTGATTAATGTCGAGAAGAGCACCGTCGCCGTGACGAATGTGGGCAACAGTTCGTGCTCGAAGGCAATGATCGAGGCGAGGACGGCGGCAGGCATGGCGGACTGGAGGACGCCCGCATCCCGCGCGAGGCTTGTCAGGTGAAAGGGAATGACGATCAGCGCGGCGAGGGCAGGCCCGACAAGCAGCCGGATCAGGCTCGCGCCGAGCATATCGCCGTCTAGTCGGGGGATACCCGCGCCCGCCAACTGCACGCCGAGGGCGATCAACATGATCGGCACCATCGCCCCCGCGAGCAGCCCGGCCGGTCGCTCGATGACGAGCGGCGGGTGCGTGCCGAACAGATTGAACAAGAGGGCGGGCACGACAGCGATCACGGCGGGCGTCTTCAGAACAGCGATCAGCGAGCGGAGATTACTCCCATGATGCCAGTTCGCGGCGGCAACGCCAATGATGAACGAGATCGTGGACATCGCGATGAAGTAGATCGTCGCGGCGACGAGCGCGTCCGATCCAAAGGCAAACTGCACAATTGGCAGACCGAAATTCCCGACGTTTGGGAAGACCGCGATCAACACGTACGCGCCGGTCATTTGCGGTGAACGCTTAAAAAGCCGTGCGATGCCAATGGCAACCAGCGCGCACGCTACCTCGACGACGCCGATATAGAGCACCATCCGCCCCGCGATGCCCGCGTCAATCCGTGAGGTCGTCA
>JBPCPB010000051.1:0-12039 GCA_050999735.1 Thermomicrobiales bacterium
GCATTCTTCGGCCCAACACCGCGCAGATACATTACCTCGTCGCTGAGCGACATCGGCTTAACGGCGGGTGGCGATTTCGGCTTGGGAGAAGTTTTTGGCGCAATATCGGTTATGGGCGCGCGAGGAATGCGATCAACGCTCGACATCACGACTCCCCTCTCCCGCCGTGCGGGAGAGGGGCCGGGGGTGAGGGCATCCGGCGGCGCGCTTAATATCTTCCCGGCGAGAGTCAGCGCCTGCTTGCGACCGGCGGCATCGAGTGTGCTGTAATGGCGGAGCGCGGCAAAGACCTCCGGCGGCACGAACGGGCCGTATTCCGCCTGCAATGCACGCATCCCACCCATGACGACACGATTGTCGAAACCGCGCTTCCATTCGTCGCGCAGCAATTCGAGGAGTTCGTCCCGCTTCGTTCGCTTGCCTGTTTCGGCGGTTGTAGCCATGGCAGGCCCTTCGTATCCATTCAGACTGTCCGTACGGAGTGTACTATGTGAAGGCAGCACCGCGTCTACCTGCCTCGGCATTGTACTACGCTTTGGTTTTCGCTCGATATGGCAATGTGCAGAAATTACGGAATATGGCACTCACATGGGCTGTCATGCACGCGATGTCATGCTCACTTCAGGATGATCGCCCCGGCGCCGCACGGCCCGAGATGAACGGCGTAGATCGTGCCGTAGTGCGCGATTGTGATGCGGTCCTGCGGGATGGCCGGCATGAGGCGACTGGCGATCCCCTCGGCTTCGGCGCGTGTTGCGGTCGCCCCGTCATAGAGGATGGTCACGCCAGCGGGATCAGGAAAAGTCTTGATCCATTCAATCATCGCCTCAATCGCCTTGGAGCGCGTCCGGGGCTGCTGAAACGGCTCCAACTGCCCCTCGTGCAGCCGCAGGAGCGGTTTGATTGAGAGGACGGAGCCGAGCAGCGACTTCGCCTTGTTGATGCGCCCGCCGCGTTCGAGCCACTTCAGCGTCTCGACGAGGAAGAGCACTTCGACGCGCGGCATCAACTCCCGCACCCGCGCGCTCACTGCGTCGAGCGACGCGCCCGTTTCGGCCAGTTTCGCCGCTTCCAGCGCGAGATAGCCGACGCCCATCGAAGCGCTCAAGGTATCAATCACCGCGACAGGAAATTCGCCTTCCAGATTCTTTGCGGCAAGGGCAGCCGAATTGTATGTACCACTGAGTTTCGAGGAGAAAATCACCGCGCAGACACCGGACGCGCCCTCGGCCTGCAACCGGCGAAACATCTCTTCAAACGCACCGACGGGCGGTTGCGCCGTCGTCGGGAATGGCCCGGCCTCCTGCTTCGCGTAGAATTCCTCGGGTGACAAATCCACATTATCGAGGTATACATCCGTGCCAAACTGCACCGTCAGCGGCACCGTGGCAATCCCGTATCGCTCCCGTAACTCCGGTAGGAGGTCCGATGTGCTGTCCGTCACGATCCGCACCTGTCCGGGTTCCACCATTCGTTCCTCCGTAGCAGATAGTAGACAGTAGTCAGTAGACAGACGAACCCAAACGCCATCTGTCTACTGACTACTGTCTACTCCCCCTTCATTCCACCGACACAATGAAATCATAGTGCGGCTGGCCGCCCGTGACGATTTCGACCGCGACATCCGGGTAGCATGCAGCAATCCGCGCACCGAGGGCTTCTGCTATCGTGTCGGAAACGTCCGCGCCGGTGTAGAGCGTGACAAGTTCAGCATGCTCAGCGTCCATCTTGCCGAGGAGATCGAGGGCGACAGTCACGCTGTCATCGCCGGCGACGGTCAGGAGATCATCGAGCAAGCCGATTACTTCCCCCACCTTGACCGCGACACCGCCAATCGTCGCGTCACGGACGGCGCGTGTCACTTCGCCGGTGCGCACGCCGCGCGCCGTTTCCGTCATCGCCGCGGCGTTCGTGTCGAGATCAGCGGTGAATGTGAAGGCCGAGAGCGCGGCGATCCCTTGCGGAATGGATGTCGTCGGCACGACGCGCACCTGCTTGGTGGCCATCGCCGCCGCCTGTCGCGCCGTGAGGATGACGTTGCCATTGTTCGGCAACACGATCACCATGTTGGATGGCGCGCTGGCGATCGCATCGAGCAGTTCCTGTGTCGAGGGGTTCATCGTCTGCCCGCCTCGGACGATCGTCGTTGCCCCGAGGCCACGCAAGACGGCGGACAATCCCTCGCCCGCCGCGACGGCGACGACCGCTAAGTGGCCCGTTGATTCCTCACGCGGCGTGTCGAGCGGCGCCGATCTTTCAAGATGCTCAACCTGCACATCCATGTTGTCTATCTTGATCTGCGTCAGCGAGCCAAATCGCACGGCGTACGAGAGGAGCGCGCCGGGATCGGTCGCATGGATATGTGCCTTGATGTACTGTTCGTCGCCAACGATCACCGCGCTGTGCCCCATCGCTGCCATCGTCTCGCGGATGATCGCGACATCGAGCGATGTGCCAGGCGCGGCGGTGAGCAGGTAGTTCGTGCAGTAGCCGTACTCGTCCGTGCCATGCTGCGCGTGCAGCCCGGTAACATCGAAGGCCATCGCCGTCTCGCCCAGCGCAATCGTTGGCAAGACCTCCGCCGCGACATTCCGGCCCGCGAGATGGAGGCGCATCCCTTCCAAAATGACGACGTACCCCTGCCCCCCGGCATCCACGACGCCTGCCTCACGCAAAAGCGGCAGCATTTCCGGTGTCTGTGCGAGCGTCGCGCGGGCTCCTGCCAACGCACCATCCAACACGGCCTGCACATCGCCACCGTCACGCGCGGCGCGTTCGGCGGCCTCCGCCGCGCCACGCGAGACGGTCAGGAGGGTCCCTTCGACTGGCTTCATCACCGCCTTATACGCCATTGCGGACGCCTCGGTGCACGCGGCGGCGAGCAGCGCGCCATCAAGCGTCAAGTGTCCATCGAGCGCCTTCGCCATGCCACGAAAAATCTGCGAGAGAATCACGCCGCTGTTGCCACGCGCCCCCATCAACGCGCCATGCGCCGCCCGATTCGCCACGTCACCGACCGAGCGAGTTTCATTCTCGCCTCGTTCGGCGGCAGCGGCAGATGCGGACTGCATCGTCAGGAACATATTCGTCCCAGTGTCGCCGTCCGGCACCGGAAAGACATTGAGTGCGTTGATGCCCGCGACATTGCGCGCGAGCCAGTCCGTCCCGGCGCGCAACGACCGCAGTAAGCCCGCGCCGTCCACCATTACCGAATCCGGCGCTCCGCTCTCTGCTTCAACGATCTCTTCCTGCCGCGCCACTCGCCCTCGCTCCCCCCGACGTGTTGCCGCGCTCATCCGCTTCGCTCTCCCTGATTCGCTCATTTGCATCCACGCGGGCGGGATGGGAGCATACGCAGGCTGCGGTATCGAATGGTGCCGCCGAGCGCGACACGAGATGATGCCGAAGATGCAGCAAAGGGCCCGCGCCGCCATTGTAGCGGAGGGCGCGGCGACTGGCAAAGGAAATGAAACGCGATGAAGTGTGCAATTACCGGAAAAAAGCGCTCCTTCGGGCACAACGTCTCGCACGCCAAGAACCGCACGAACCGGTACTGGCTGCCGAATGTGCAGAAGAAGCGCGTGATGATTAACGGCAAGATGGTGCGTATCCAGATTTCCGCCCGTGCCCTGCGCACGCTCACCAAGACCGGCCGGATGGCCGCCAAGGGCAAATAATCCGCCTGACTTTTCACAAGAATGCAGCGGGACGGCAATCTGCCGTCCCGTTTTGTTGCGCATCATGAGAAGACAAAGTGGCGGAGGTAGGCTTCCGCCTGAGAGTCATACAGGCTGGAAGCCGATTACTACCAATCGCGATCGCGCTCAGTTTAGTATCGCCGCCGCCCGAACTCGTCGCGTTCCACATCGTACGATGCGTGCACGCCGTTCCGTGGCTTCGCGAATCGCCCCCACAGCCAGCCGAGTAGCACGACTGCGATGACGAACGCAAACACGTACCCCGTGAGCACCCAGAAGAGATGCAAGGCAAACGCCAGCACCTTCGCAATCAGGAAGGCGAGCACCGCCGCAACGAGAAGAAAGACGACCAGCCGAACGCCGGAAAATGCACGCATCATGTTCGCGACCCTCTCCGAAACACCGTTGAGGAACATGCTTCCTCATGATGCAATTATACGACAATGTGGGGCCACGAGTTACAAATTACAGGTGCGTTCCATTCAGGCAAGAGATACTTGACGATAGACGCTCCGCTCACTATGAAAGCATCGCGATTTGCGGATACAATACGCATGATCCACTCATTGTTTCGCCGTCATATGAAGGAGGGCCGCGATGCGGTTAGCGTTGCTCCCCGGGGGTTCCGTGTATCTCGATAAGGGTCGTGTCGTGACGCCCGGCGTGGATGTGGGCGTGCGTGTCCATGTGCCGGTCTGGAGCGCGCTGATCGAGACGAACGACGGACGGCGGATCATCTTCGACACTGGCATGCACCCGGATCACATCGGCCATCCGGATGCGACGTACGAGGGGACGAAATCGGCCGGCCTGATGCCCGCCGTGATGACCTACAACGACCTTTTGCCGAACCGCTTGCAGCAGATGGGCATCGCGACGAACGGCATTGACACCGTTATCCTCTCGCATCTCCATTGGGATCACTGCGGCCAGACGCATCTCTTCCCGCGGGCGACGGTCTATGTGCGGCAGGATTGTCTGGAAACGTGGTCGCGGGAGGTTAACCCGCGCGTCGGCAAACGGGATTTTCTCTCCGCCGCCGACACCTACCAATTCCTGCCGGATACGGAGACGGCGGAGATCGCGCCGGGCGTCACGGTCATCCACACGCCGGGGCACGCAGTCGGGCACGTTTCATTGATCGTCACATTGCCTGAAACCGGCGCGGTGCTCCTGCCGGTAGATGCACTGCCGATGCGTGAATGCGTGGACGGCACAAGCCACGGTGCGGGGCCAGATCAAGCGGCATGGAAAGCGAGCCGCGCTCACCTTCTCCGCCTCGCGGGCGAGCACGATGCGACCTTCTTCCTTTCCCATGATCCCGACCAATGGCCCCGCCTCCGCCGCGCGCCGCATTGGTACGCCTGAGAAGTAACGAGTAGCGAGTAGCGAGTAACGAGAAGGGCGCTGCAATCCACTCGTTACTCATTACTCGCTACTCGTTACTTTTTTTGGCCTTGACGGCATCGCCCCATGTTCGGTACACTACATGTCTGTCCGCGCGGCTGCGGCGTTTGATGGTGTCTACGAGAGCAGGGAGAAGACCCGCAGATGGCAAACTATACCGGTCCGAAAGCGAAGGAAATGCGCCGCTTCGGCATGGCGATGACCAACTCGCCGAAATACGTCAAGATTCTCAAGCGGCATCCGAATCCACCGGGCACCTCGCCCCAGGGCAATCGCCGCCGCCCGAAGCAGTCCGAGTACGCGAAGCGGTTGATCGAGAAGCAGAAACTCCGCTACACCTACAACGTGCTCGAAAAGCAGATGATGAACTACATGAAATAGGCGGTTTCTCTGACCGGCAACAGTGGCACGATCCTCGTGCAGTTGCTCGAATGCCGGCTGGATAACATGGTGCATCGCCTCGGCTTCTCTACCACGATTTGGGGCGCGCGCCAGTTCGTCAACCACGGTCACGTTCAAGTCAATGGCAAGAAGGTGGACATTCCGTCGTACCGCGTCAAGCCGGGCGATACAATCTCGCTTGCCCCGAAGATGCGCGAGAATCCGATTGTGCTCGACGCGCTCGATCAGCACGCGAGCGTGCCGACCTACATGACCTTCGATCGCAATGCGATGGCCGGCCGACTCGTGACGATGCCGGAACGCGGCGACATCCCCGTCCAGGTGGACGAGCGATTGATCGTCGAGTTCTACTCTCGCCGCGTCTGATCCTCAACCCATCGCAGCCCGCACGGAGAGGCAACCGCCTCTCCTTTTCGTTTCTCAATCGGTGTTCGCCCATGCATCCCGACTGCGCCCAACCATCGCTATTGATACTCTGCGGCTTGCCATTCGCGGGAAAGTCTACGCTCGCCGTCGCGCTGGCACACCGTCTCACGATGCGCCTCGTGAGTATGGACGCAATCAACACGGAGCGTTGCCTCGGACTCAACGCGGCACCCATTTCTTCCCACCAGTGGGCGGAAACGTATCGGGAAATGTATCGCCGTCTGGACGAGATGCTAGCTGCGGGCATATCCGTCGTCTACGACGCACCGAACGCGACGCGACAGGAGCGCGATGATGCACGCGCAATCGCCATCCGGAACAACGCGGCGACGCGGACCATCTATGTCCCCATTCTGCCCGATGAGGCATGGACGCGCCTCCTCGCCAATCGCGTGAATCCTACCCGTCACGATGTTCGGGATGCGGACTTCGATGACGTGCTCCGAAGGTTTGAATCACCGAATGATGAGCCGGACACCATCGCGTATGATCCAACCATCCCGGTTGCGGCATGGATCAGACGGATGTTCCCAACCGTCTCGTCATCCTGACTTCGGTACGACATGCCCGATTCCGCATGCGGAGAATATGCTATCATCGCGGACACGATGGAATTGTGTCCACGAACCAGCGGGAGGAGGATGCCGAATGCCTGCCCATCCAGCGACGCTTGCGGAGGTGGTGCGCGATGTCGCCCGACGCAACGGATCAAAACCAGCAATCATTTTTCAGGACACCGAAATCAGTTATGCCGCTCTCGATGCGGCAATCGAGCGAGCCGCGAACGGCTTGGCGGCGCGCGGCATCGGGCACGGCGACCGGGTGGCGATCATGCTCCCCAATCTGCCGCAATTCGTGATTGCCTACTATGCCGTTCAGCGCGTCGGTGGCGTCGTTGTGCCGATCAATGTGCTCTACAAGGCGGAAGAGATTGCCTACGTCCTCAATGACAGCGAGGCGACGGCGCTCTTCGTCTACGAGGGCTTTTACCCAAGTGCGGCGGCGGCGCTATCCAATGTGCCCTCGGTCGCGCATGTCTTCTTCGTCGGCACGAGCGATGCCCCCGATGGCACGACGCCGTGGAATACGCTGACGGACGGTTCCGCGCCAGAGCGTGCACCGGTCGTGGTAACGCCGGATGATCTCGCGACGATCTGCTACACCTCCGGCACGACCGGGCGCGCGAAGGGCGCGATGCTCTCGCACCGCAATTTCCTCGCGAACTGCGAGCAGTGCGATGATTTGCCGCGCTGCACCGCGCGGGAGGAGGATCGTGCCCTCGTTGTCCTGCCGCTCTTCCACATTTACGGCATGAATGTCTGCATGACGGCGATGCTCCGCATCGGTGCGACGATGGTACTGATTCCGCGATTCGAGGCGACAGCGGTGCTCGAACAGATGCAGAAGCATCGCTGCACCGCCCTCTATGGCGCGCCGCCCATGTTCGTCGCCTGGGTCAACCATCCTGGCTTGTCATCATTCGACCTTTCCAGCGTGCGGTTCGCCTTCTCTGGCGCGGCGGCCTTGCCGGTGCAAGTGCTGGAAAGCTTCCGCGACACGACCGGCGTGGAGATCGTCGAAGGCTATGGCCTCACCGAGGCTTCTCCCGTCTCGCATAGTAATGCTGCCGGCCCGATCAACAAGCCCGGTACCATTGGCCCGGTGATTCCCGGCGTCGAGGCACGGATTGTGGACGACGATGACCACGACGTGCCACCCGGCGCGGAGGGCGAAATCCTCCTGCGCGGCGACAATATCTTTTCCGGCTACTGGCGGATGCCGGAAGCGACGGCGGAAGCCTTGCGCGGCGGCTGGTTCCATACCGGCGACATCGCCACGGTGGACGACGACGACTACTACACGATCGTCGATCGCAAGAAGGACATGATAAACGCGGGCGGCCTCAAAATCTGGCCGCGTGAGGTCGAGGAAGTCTTGTATCGCCATCCGGCGGTGCAGGAAGCCGCCGTTGTCGCGATGCCCGATCCATACGCGGGCGAGCGCCCGATGGCCTTTGTCGCCCTGAAGAACGGTCAGGCCGTGACGGCGGACGATCTGATCGCCTATTGCCGCGCGCACCTCGCTACCTTCAAAGCGCCCCGGCACATCGAATTCCGCCCCGAACTGCCGAAACTGCCGACCGGCAAAATCCTCCGCCGCGTCCTACGCGACGATGCCAAAAACCTCGTCGCCGTCTCAGGTACATAAGGAGAACTGCTGAATCGCCAAGGACGCCAAGAGAAGGGAGTAGCGCAGAGAACACAGTGGACACAGAGAGCGCAGAGAAGAGAAAATAAGAATCCCCCCTCTGTGTCCTCTGTGTTCTCAGTGTCCTCTGCGCTATCCCCCTCTCCCGGCGTCCTTGGCGGTTCAAGGTTCCATCCCGCGACCGAGTGTAAGGGGTAAAGATGGGTGAGACGATGCGACGAGTGCTGGTGTTGGGGGCCGGAACGATGGGGGCGGCGATTGCCGGGCATTGTGCGAATGCCGGGCTGCTTGTCACGCTGCTGGACATCGCGCCCGATGCCCTCACGCCGGACGAAGCGAAGAAGGGATTGACACTGGAAGACCGGGTAGTCCGCGACCGGATCGTCCGCGCCGGGTATGAACGGATGGTAAAATCCCGCCCGGCATCGCTCTACAGCGCCGCTGTGGCCGAACGGATTTCGCTCGGCAACTTCACCGACGATTTCGCGCGCGTCGGCGAGGCGGACTGGATCATTGAGGTGATTATCGAGCAGGTGGTGCCGAAGCAGGCGCTCATGGCGCGGATCGAGCAAACGCGCAAAGCGGACAGCATCGTCACGTCGAACACCTCCGGTATCCCGCTCCATCAGATCGCGTCCGGTCGCACTGCGGAATTCCGCCGCCACTTCCTCGGCACGCACTTCTTCAATCCACCGCGCTACATGAAACTGCTCGAAATCATCCCGACGACGGAGACGGACCCGGCCATCGTCGCGCGGATGCGCCGGTTCGCGGAACGGACACTTGGGAAGGGCGCGGTTGTCTGCAAGGACACACCGAACTTCATCGCCAACCGCATCGGCACGTACAGCGGCATGACGGGGATGCGCTATGCGCTCGACCATGGCTTCTCGATCGAGGCGGTGGACGCGCTCACCGGCCCGCTGATCGGCAGGCCGAAGACGGCATCCTTCCGCCTCGCCGATCTCGCCGGCGTGGACATCATGGTGGATGTCGCGGAGAATCTCTACGACCTTGTGCCGGACGACGAATCGCGCGATGAGTACCGTGTGCCGGAGCCGGTCAAGCGGATGGTCGGGGCGGGGCTGCGTGGCAACAAGGTCGGCGCGGGCTTCTACAAGCGTGTGGACGGCCCCGGCGGCAAACGTGAATTTCACGTCGTTGACCTCGACACACTGGAGTATCACCCGCCACAAGAACCGGACATTCCGCTGCTGAAGGAAGCGGGCGCGATCCGCGACCTCGGCGCGCGGCTGCGCTTCATCATGGCGGGCGCGGACGCGGGCGACCGCTATGCGCAACTCGTGGAGGCGACGATTGTGCCGACGCTCGCCTACGCCGCGCGGCGCGTCCCGGAGATCAGCGACACGATTACCGGCATTGACGACGCGATGCGCTGGGGCTTCGCGCAGGAACGCGGCCCATTCGAGACGTGGGATCTGCTCGGCGTGGCGGAGACCGTCGCGCGGATGGAACGGCACGGGATCGCCGTCGCGCCGTGGGTGACAGAAATGCTTGCGACCGGCCACGCGACGTTCTACCAGAAGGAGAACGGCCAGACCGAGGCGTATAGCCCGATGACGAAGCGGTACGAACCGGTCCCGCGCGACCCGGACACCGTTGACCTCGCGGCCCTCAAAGCGGCCGGCAAGGAGGTCGCGGGATCGAAGGACGCGAGCCTGATTGATCTCGGCGATGGCGTGCTCTGCTTCGAGATGCATGCGAAAGCGAACGCCGTCAGCCAGGACGCGATGCGGTTGCTCGACCGCGCGCTAACGCTGCTCGCGGTCGGCGATGCGTGGCGGGCGATGGTGATCGGCAATCAGGGCGACTGCTTCTCTGCCGGGGTGGACTTGCGCGAGATCGGCGGCATCGCGCAAGCAAATCCGGGCGCGCTCGTCGAGTTGCTCGCATCCGGCCACCAGCTCCTGCAACGGCTGCGCTTCTCGCCCAAGCCGGTCATCGCGGCCCCGTTCGGCAACACGCTCGGTCTTGGGGCTGAACTCGCCCTCGCCAGCGCGGGCATCTGCGCCGAGGGCGAGACGTACATGGGGCTAGTCGAGGCGGGCGTCGGGCTGATTCCTGGTGGCGGGGGCTGCAAGGAACTCGTCCGCCGCACCGTCTCGCCCGCCATGAAGATAACAGGGGCGAACGCGCTCCCGCTTCTGTCGCGCATCCTCGAAAACATCGGGCAAGCGAAGGTGAGTACGAGCGCTACTGAGGCGCGCGAACTCGGCTACCTCAGCGACACCGACCACATCATCCTCGGCAGGGATTGCTTGCTCGCGGAAGCGAAGCAGATGGCGCTTAACCTCGCGGACGCGGGCTATCAACCGCCGCTGCCCGGTAAGCACTGCTACGCGGCGGGGCAAGGTACACTCGCTGCCTTGCTCGTCGGCATCCACCAGTATCGCGCGGGCGGCTTTATCTCCGTCTACGACGCAACGGTGCTGCGCGAGGTTGCGACGGTCATCTGTGGCGGCAATCTTTCCGCGCCGCAATGGGTAGGCGAGGACTACTTCCTGCACCTCGAACGCGGGGCATTTCTTCGCCTGTTGCAAAACCACAAAACGCAGGAGCGGATCAAGCACTTTTTGGCGACGGGGAAGCCGTTGCGAAATTAGGGGAACCTAACCCCCCGGCCCCCTTCCCGCGAGGAAGGGGGAGTGCCTCTGAGAGATCGAGGCGTTTGGGATACGGCACGGCATTCGGATCGAGTCACCCCTTCCCTTTAGGGAGGGGGCAGGGGGTAGGAAAATGGTCAAAGAAGCGGTGATCGTTGCGGGCGCGCGGACGGCGGTGGGGAAAGCGCCACGAGGGACACTCCGGTCAACCCGCCCGGACGATATGGCGGCAGCGGTACTCGCCGATGTGATGCAGCAGGCGAAGGGGGTAGACCTCGTAGAGGTCGAGGATGTCGTGCTTGGCTGCGCGATCCCCGAAGGTGAGCAGGGGATGAATGTCGCGCGGATTGCCGCCTTGCGCGCCGGGTTGCCGGACAGCGTCGCGGCGCAGACGGTCAACCGCTTCTGCTCCTCCGGCCTGCAAACAATCGCGCAGTCCGCCGAGCGAATCATGGCGGGTTTCGGGACCTGTATTCTCGCGGGCGGCACCGAGAGCATGAGCCTCGTGCAGATCGCGACGATGCGCAGCAGCCCGAACCCGACGCTCGCCGCCGAGTGCCCCGATGTCTACCTCAGCATGGGGCTGACGGGCGAGAATGTCGCGCGCGAATTCAGCATCAGCCGCGCGGAGCAGGATGCCTTCGCCCTCCGCTCGCATCAGCGCGCGACAGCGGCGATTGCCGAGGGGAAGTTCAAGGAAGAAATCGTCCCGCTCCACATCGAGAATGTCTGGGTAGACGATGATGGCACGACACGCCAGTCCGAGACGATCTTCGCCACTGACGAAGGCCCGCGCCGCGAAACCTCGTTGGAGGCGCTCGCCAAACTGCGCCCCGTCTTCGCCGCGCGTGGGACGATCACGGCGGGCAACTCGTCGCAGACGAGCGACGGCGCTGCCGCCGTCCTGCTGATGGAGCGCGAGGCGGCGGAGCGGCACGGCCTGACGCCGCTCGCCCGCTTCGTCGCCTTCGCCGTCGGTGGCGTGCGGCCCGACGTGATGGGCATCGGGCCGCTCGTCGCGGTACCGAAGGTGTTGAAACTGGCCGGGCTGAATCTGGAGGATATGGACCTGATCGAACTGAACGAAGCGTTCGCCTCGCAATCGCTCGCCGTCATCAAGGAACTCGGCATGGACATGGAAAAAGTGAACGTCAACGGCGGCGCCATCGCCCTCGGCCACCCGATGGGCGCGACAGGCGCGAAACTGACCGTGACGCTAATCAACGAACTCCGGCGTCGTGGCGGCCGTTACGGCATGGTGACGATGTGCGTCG
>JBPCPB010000078.1:0-13793 GCA_050999735.1 Thermomicrobiales bacterium
CGCCCTCTTTCAAGAGGAGCGTCGCGTGCGTGTGCCGTAGTCCGTGGAACGGAATCCGCTTCACTTCCGCTTTGGGAATGAGCGCATTGTAGGCTCGCGTCAGATTGCCATGATCGAGCCATTCACCATTCGAGGCCGTGAAGATCGCATCGCGGTCGTGCCACTCATCGGCATTCATCCGCTGAAAACGTTGGCGGTCGCGATGATCGTTCAGCGCGGCAAGGCACACTGGCGACAATGTAATCGTGCGCCGTCCGCTTCGCGTCTTTGGTTCCCGCAACGACCGCTCGCCCTTGACCGCCATCAGTGTATGCCGGATATGGAGAACGCCGCGCTTGAAGTCCACATCTTCCCATCGGAGCGCGCACAACTCCCCTTGCCGCATCCCGGTCGTCAGCGCGACAAGCCAGATCGGGGAGTACCCGTCATTTTCCGCAACCGCGAGGAAGCGTTGCGCCTCTTCCGCACCCCATACTTCGACCTTCGGACGCGCGGCGCGCGGCGGCTTCGTCGCGTCGGCAATGTTCCTCGCCACCATGTTCCATTCGAGCGCATGTTGCAGGGCTTCCCGAATCACGCTATGCGTCAGACGCACCGTTCGCGGGGAGAGTGTGCCCTTTCTCCGGTTCGACGGCGCTTGGTGAATGGCCTGCTGATAGTACGCTTGCAGATGTGCCGCCGTCAGTTTTTGCAACGGGATTGACCCAAGCACGGGTATCAGGTGGACACGCACGCAGACTTCGTAGCCGCGATATGTTGTGGCGCGGGTATTGTGCTTCACGTATGTTTCGAGCCAGTATTTCAGATATTCCCCTACCGTCATCTTCGCGCCGTCAACCGCGATGCCGCGCTCGATTTCAACGAGCCATTCAGCAAGTAGCCGGTCCGCTTCCTTCTTTGTCTTGACGACTTTGGAACGTTGCCGCCTGTTCCCGGTCATGGGATCAAGCAGGAATTCCACTCGCACGCGGTACGAGACACCATAATCCCTCGTAATCTTCTGAATGCTTCCGGCTGCCATACATCCCCCTCGCATCAGAGGGGCCGTCGCAGTGACGGCCCCGCGATTCCCGATAGTTACGCCGCCTCTTCCGCATCATCCGGCGTCGTCAGCGCGTGGCACGTCAGCATCCGGTCAATGCGGAAGGTCTTCCACTGCTTGCGCATGGTGCAGTAGCAGCGCGCGACGATCTTCTTTTCCTTCGTGAAACTGATGGTGTTCGGCCACAGCACCCGCGCGTCTTGCCCGCCGTCCAGCCCGATGTAGAGCACGACGACCGCCGATGAATCGCGCATCGCGTCAGCGACGAGGATCGCGGTATCGAACGAGCCGAGGCAGCCGGACTGCTTGTAATAGATCGCCATAGCCGTAGTGATGAGGTTCATGTCCGTCTGCTGGTCAATCGTCGCGGGTAAGATCATGCCGGACTTCGCGGCGACGGTGCGGGGTGCGGTAGACTGTGACGTGGACATTGGGGCAACTCCCTTTGTTCGCTGCCCTGTCGGTGGTAACGACACCGGCGGGGCTTTTTCGTGTCAGAGAACCAACCGCCTCTAACACTTGCATATTAGCATGTATCTGATATGCTGTCAAGGAGTATTCGTGTGCCTGTTCACATGGTATCTTTTGGAGGTGGACGACATGTTGACGGTTGCACAGGCGGCATCGGAACTCGGCATCCAACCCGGCGCGGTGCGGGATGCCATCGCGCGCGGCAGTATGCAGGCGATCCGCGTTGGCGGACGGGGTGTTCGCGCGGGATTACTTCTTATTCAGCGGCAGGAACTCGAACGCTACCACCGGGACATCAAGGGACGACCCGGCCCGAAGCCCAAAATGTCGGAAAACACGGCAAGTGAATAGTTCCGAAAACCGGTATGAGCATGACGATGGTTTCACGACTCTTCAAACTCACTCGTCGTGAACTTAAGCGTCCCACTATTCTCGGATACCGTGCGTATGACCTGCTCCGGGATACCGTCTGGAACATTCGCCTCGATGTGTAGCGTAAGGGTGACATCCGCCCCAACGAGGCTCGCGAGGTGTCGGACGATTTCTGTCGCGACGGTGCTCGCGTCCCGACCCGGTTGGAGCGTATTCAGGGGCACGGAACCGTAATACCGATGTGTCTTCCGCAATGCTGATTCGTCTGTCGGCAAAGGCGCGAGTGTTCCTGATTCGCCGAGGACGGTCTGGGTACCCTGCCCGCGCTCGACACCAAGGCCGATGCTATCGAGCGGTGGAGCAGCGCCCTGCTTCGCGTACTCCGCGTCAATCTGTGCGCGGGCAATCTCCGACTTAACGATCATTCCGTCGCTGTCCACACGCACACTGCTCAGTTGATTCAGCCCCTCGTACCGTTGCGCCTGCTCGTTCCAACGCTCGGCATACGCGAAGGTCTCCGCCCAGCGCGCGGCAGACGCTCCCGCCTTGATCGTCTCGCAGAAGACGTTGCTGTCCTTGAGCCGAGGCAGATAGAGATACTGCGCGAAATGCTCCCAGAGCGCTTTCACGGCGATATGGTTACCTTGCCAGAGTGGAATACCATCGAGTTCACGGCGGAGAAGGCTCGGTGCCCACTCGGTGATGAGCAGGTCCTCACTTTTGAGTTTGCGGCTAGCACGGACGGCGAGCGGATCATTTCCCTGCACCTTGATGGGCTTCTCCCAAACAATCGGGCCGCGCGCGTCCGGCTGCGTAGGAACGATAAGCCATTGGAACGTCTCGCCGATCCGTTGTGTCACCGTCTCACCGAACTGTTCGACCTTGCTCCGCGCCTGATTCGTCTGAAAGGCGTCGAGATTCAGCGATTCGCGCGCCTCGTGGATGGATTGCCACGCGCGATGGGAGCGGACCGCATCGCTGAGTTCGTCGAGGCGGGTACGATCAGCGGCGAGGAAGACGAGCGTGTTACGGAACCGGCGCGGACTCGTCCCGCGACTATCGAGCATCGCGTGTGCCGCTTGTGTTGCCCGGCTGTCTGCTTCATTCGCGGTATGCGGAGATTCTGGATCGAGGATAACCAGGCGCGTCTCCGCTTCATCGGGCACATCGCCTGCGGACGCGGGACAGGGATAGACACGCACGAACTCGCCGCGTTGTCGTGCCTCTTCGCGCACCCGCCTGCGAATCTCCTCGAAGACTTCATCATCGCTCTGCTGCGCGGCCCGATCCTGTGCGAGGCGCGCGACACTCGGCAAGACGGAGTACCAGTAGCGACTATTGTCCACATAGAGATAGGTCGCTTGATTTGTGAGGCGGCGGAGCGCATCCCCGAACGTTGCGACGCTCTCGCCGGGCTGGACGCAGCCAAGTTTGATCGAGCGCTCTTCCACGCCCTTCGTTGCCGCCTTCAACTTGGGAGCGGAGCCGAGAAAGACAGTGCGCGCAACACGACGACAGGCCGCATACCGTCCGAAGTTCGGGTTCTCCTCATCAATGCGGCGTGGCAGGGCATTTCGCCCATCTACGTCCGTCTCGACAACGGGCATCCATTGCTCTTCCAGGTACCGCGTTGTCAGTTCGCTCTGCACTTCGGGGTCAGCCATCGGCACATTACCCGGCAAGATGAGCAGGCTCCGGTCATCCCGCTCCCAGAGGGAATGGATCACCTTCGCCATCAGCCGCAAGACACCGCGCGTGCGCTGAAATCGCTCCAACGCGGACCAATCTTCATAGAGGCGGTCGAAGAGTTCCGGGTGGATAGGATAGGCGGCGATGATCCGCCGCTCGTAGTCGCCCTCACCGCACCCGACCGGAAACTCCTTCGCCTGCGTGCGATAGAGATTACCGAAGGCTTTCGCCACCGCATCCCGCGCTGTGAAGAGCGCTGGATCGGTGATTGGCTGGAAGAGTCGCCGCCGGACGATCTCGAAGCCCTCTTCCGCGCTCGCCGGTCGCCAGGTCGCCTCCACGCGCCCGAAGGTGTTCTCCATGCGACGGAGCGCTTCTCTACCAGCCGTGCCACCGACCTCGATGTCCGACGCCGGGATGCTCGCCACGACGAGCGCCTGTGGCACGGCTGCCGCCGCTTCCGTGAGCGCCTGGGCGAAGGTGAGGTTTGCATCGAACGACCCGGCGGTGAAGCCGAACGTGCCGTACAACTGGCGCACGTACGCGACCCACTCGTCAATGAGGATCAGACAAGGCGCGGCATACGTGAAGAGTTCGCGCAGCACATCCGAACCGGGACTCGTGCCCGTGCGGTCCGCCTCCGCAACGAGCGCATAACCATCTTTGCCGAGCAGTTGATGCGCCATCTCACCCCAGAGGGTATGAATAACGGTGCCGTCCGGCTTCGTGTGCGGCTGTCCCGGCGAGAGAGCGGTGCCGACGAGGACGGCACGCTTCGCATGCGGCGGCGTTGGCACCTTCGCCGCCTGAAAGACCGGCTCCATACCGGGCAGATCATTCTTGGCGGCATCGGAGCAGAGATGATAGAGGGCAATCATCGCGTGCGTTTTGCCACCGCCGAAGTTCGTTTGCAACTTGACAACCGGATCGCCGCCAGTTCCACTGAGCCGCAAAAGCGCGTTCGCGAGCAGGTCTTTCAATCCACCGGTGAGAAAGGTACGCGCGAAGAAGTCGTGCGGCGTGCGGTATTCCGCTCCGCCTTCGCCGCGCTGGACCTGGCCGAGATCGGCGGCGAACTCCGCCTGCTGATAGCGTCCGGTGGCGACATCGGGATGGGGCATGATGACATCGCGCCACGGTTTGAGGCCCCCGGCGGGTTGCCCCTCCGTACCCGTCGCGGTTGCGCGCCGTTCCTCACGCTTGGCCAGGTCATCGAAGCGGACGCGAAGTAGTTCCTGCCGCTCACGCTCGACGGCATCGGCCTGCGGCGCGCTGATCGCCCGGAGCAGGCGCGTGCCGTTATCGAGGGAACGCTCGGTGTCGTCCAACGTGAACGCCTCCTGATGCGCCCATTTGTTCCGTGCCTCGCGCAGTTCGTGGACGAGGCTGCGCTCATAGGGGCCGAGTTTCTGGCCGAAGAGTTCCTGCCAGTGGTCGAGGATCGCTTTCAAGAGGGCGGCGACATCGGGCGTGGCGGATTGGCCCGCGAGGTACGTCTGCCACTCCTTGCCGAAATGCGCGCGCATCTCCCGCGTCACGAAGGGCGTCATTCCCTCGCGCAGCGCCTCCAACATCTTGCCGATCCGATCCCGATTGCTGACGACCATTTACCGAACCCCCTGCCCCCTTCCCTCGCAAAGAAGGGGAAAGCATCAACTGTTGGCGACGTGCGCTACCCCTCGAAGAAGCCGCGCTGCATCGGCATGGCTTTCCGTTGCTCCTGCGCCCGCTCGGTGACGCCGCCCCACGCGATGACCAGCGTGTTGTAGGCGCGGGCCTCCTGTGCCCAGCCCTTGCGCTCGCAGGTCACGTAGAGGCGATAGGCGAGGTCGCGGGCCATCTCACCCTGCTCGCCCGCCGCGAGGAGTAGCGCGGCGGCGGCATCCTCGCCGTCATTTTCCAGCGCGCGGATGAGATGTTGTGTCACCGTCCAGACGATGCGGCGCGAGCCATCGTGCGATTCCCGGCCAGGTAGAAGTTCATCGCGCCGCAAGAGGCGCACCTTGCCACCGCGCGCGGCGAGAATGCCCGCCTCGGCAAGTCGGTGAATAGCGGCGTTCTTCGCCTTCGAGAGCGTCTCCGCATCGTCGTACGGCCCCTCGTCGGTGCCGTGCTGCGCGTGCCACGCGATTGCCCATCGCGTCTCATTGTCGTAAGCACCTTCTTCCACGTCGAGTACGTCGTCCAGCGTGGCGTTGATGAGTTGCAGCGCCGTCCGCACGCGCATTGGCTCGCCGTTCGCTTCGAGTACCTTCGCGTAGCGCGAAAAGACGGCCATGCCGGGGCCGATTGCGGCTTGCGCGAGGTCCACCGGCGCGATGTTGGCGCGTTGGAGTTCCCGGAGCGCTTTCGGTAGTTCCTCGCGCAAGGCAGTGAGGAACTGGCGGCGCGTCGCCTCTGGCGCGATGTCAAGGCGGGGCCGACAAACCAGCACAATAGACGAGGCGAGAGCGTTGGTCCCGTTCGCGATGGGACGATTACTCAGTTCGCTCCGCATCGGCCATGTCCCGGTGATCTGAAAGCCCGCGTGAATCACACCGGTCAGCATCGTTTCCCAGCCAGTCGAGGCAATCGGTGCTGCGATGCCTAGCGGTAACGCTACATCCGATTCGTTAATGTCTGACTCGGCTTGCTTGAAGGCGTAAAAGATGGTCAGCGGATAGGCCGGATCGTGCTTCTCATACATATGTGAGAACGCCTGACTCAATCCCTTCTCGAAGAAACGCTCTGCTGCCACTTTGCTGCCGTTGAAGCGGTATGGCGTGGCAACGAGTTCCTCTTTCGGTACGAGCATCGTAGAGAAGAGGGATGGATAGACGGTGCCAATTGACCGACGAAGCCAGATATAGAAGAAGTCGGAGAGGTTTGCATAGCCGATGTTGTCATAATAGGGAGGATCGGTACAGACGAGCGGCAAGATCACGCCGTTAATTGACGTGGTCGCATCGAGTTGCTTTGCGACTCCAGCAATGTTACATGGTGATTCGCTGACCACTTTGAATACCCAATCAACGGCACCCGTGAAGTTCCCGGTGGAACCGCTCATCGGATTGGCTTCTGCGAAGTCCCATATCATGGGAATCGCTTGCCGCGCGAAAGTATTGCGAATGATGTCTCGACCCGAATGCCATGAGCATATAGAGGAATGATAGTCGCTCATTCTATCAACGGATATTGCTAAGTACGTCGCAACGGCATCAGCGTAGGCGGTCGCGCCCATCCCGCCATCTGCCAGCGCCAAATCATCGTCGGGCAGGCCGACAGCGATGGCATCCTGTCGCACCCGCTCCCGCACTTCCCCCACGAGGTCGCTGAACGTCGTGAGCGCGACGAGTTGCCGGGGCGTGAAGAGGGACGCGAACGTAGTGAGGCCGTAATTCGGTGTTTTGAAGTCGCGTGGATTGCGAGGTAACTCGGCGGATGGCTCCCATTCCGGCACCGCTTGCTTCGCAATTGTTACATGCTCTGGCGTCGCATCGAGATAGATACGCTCACGCTGCCCTTCCGCAACGATTGCCATCAGTTGCGCGTCCATTCGCCCCGCTTTGCCTTCAGCGCGGACGTGCGTGAATGGAACCGCCGTACCGCAGCAGATGCACGTCGCGCCTCTACGATTGACCGTGCCATCATGCGGGACTCCCTCACCCGTCCGCACCGTAAAGCGCACGACGGGCGGCATCTGCGTCCGGTCAATCTCCGGCTCGACCAACGCTTGCGCGCTCTGCTTCGTGGAGAGGGTGAATTTGCTCGTCAATGGCATCCGCGCGCCGCAGACCGGGTTCGGGCAGCGCACAGTCCGCACCCAGAGCCAGGCGATCACCGTCGCCGTGCCGCCGCCCCGCTCCCTCGGCAGTTGCACCTTGGGATAAAGGTGTCCGATCCGCCGCGCCGCCTCGTCGCGCATCCATTTGCCGTAATAGCGCACGTCCGCCGCCAATCCCTGTGCACCGGACCAATGCGACGTTGGGACAATGTTCTTGCGCGCGTCCGGGTTGATCGGCGGCTTCTTGGCGAACTTCGGCGGAATCTCGATCAGCGCCTTCGTGATGAGCACCGCGACGGGATTGAGGTCGCTCGCGTGCGCTTCGAGGCCGAGCCGTTGCGCTTCCAGCGGGATCGAGCCGCCGCCGCAAAACGGGTCCAGCACCGGCGGGAGAGGGCCTTTCGTGTACGTGCGGATCGCCGTCCGCGCCGCGTCCAGCACTTCCGCGTCCGTCGTGCTTTCCCACTGCACCAACCGCTCGATGATGCGGAACAACGCTTCCCGCGCCTCGTCCTGTGCTTCCGGCGTCGGATGCAGGTCAGGCCGACTGCCGGGGTCGTCCACGAGCGAGGCAAAGAGCACCGCGCGGGCAGTCGCGAGCGGCTTTCGCGACCACCAGAGGTGGAGCGTCGAAGGGTGGCCGTGGCGGATGGACTTCTCGCGCGCCGATGCCTCGTTGATCTTTTCCAGCGGTAACGCGACCTCGATCAACTTCTTCGTCGTCAATTCCCCACTCCCCTCGCTCAGTGCGTCATCTCGGCATAAACAGAACCCCGTATGGTTCGCGTTCATGCTGCGGCGACGCCCGCGCATGGGAGCGGAGATGTATTACTGCGAGATTTCGGGAGTATGCTTTGGAAACCTGGATCGCGCCACAAACCATGCGATCCGCGCTCCGTGATCTGCCATCGTCCGTCGCAGCCATTAAGGTTGATTCCATTCGCATACAAGGGATTGACGACGAGCAGGAGAGCGCATGCCACGATGTTGAGCAGATATGATGTCCCGGATATGTAACGAACAACCGTGGGGCTGGTTGCGCGGATTTCGCCGCATACGCAATGGGGTGCATGTATCCCGGTTCGTTCGCCCGACGCAATGCAATCGTTTGCTGCTACCGCTAGGTGATACTCCGCGCGGTCAGATCGGCACGCACCGCCGCGACGACCGTTTCCGCCAGTACGAGGGCGGCGCTCGCGTCCGCGACAGTGGCACCCGGCCAGTTGCCGGGATAGCGCGACTCCGCTACCCAATCAGAAAGGTCCTGCAGCGTCGGCGCGGCCTGTCGCACCGTCCAGCGTATCGGCAGAAGATTCCGCAACGCATCGAGGCTGTGGATTTTCGGCGGCTCGATCTGCTCGAAGATGAGCGCGGCTTTCAGTGCCTTCTCCGCCGCCTGTTGCGCGTGGTAGCAGACGCCGTCGGGTTCGGCGGGTGGCGTCAACAGCCGCCGCGCGATGCGCAGGTCAGCCTCGGCATACGCCAGCCAGCGCCGTGTCAGCGCGGCGACATTAGGAGCGGTCATAGAGCACGATGCCCTCGCGCAACGCGGGCCGCAGGATGGTGCCAACAAGATGGCCCCACTCCGCGATCTCGGCGGGCGTCGTCACGACAATATCAACCGGCGTGGTCAGGTCACAAAGGATACGTCCGATGGCGCGCCGCGCCTGCCGCCGGTCGGTGTCATCCGGCACGACGATGAGGAGGTCTACGTCGCTATCGGCGCTGACATCGCCGCGCGCCATTGAGCCGAAGAGGATAATGCGTTCGGGGTGGAAGGCGCGTACGATGCGATCCCGGATGAGCATGATCGCTTCCGGTGTCACCAATCGCGTCCGCGGCGTCTGTATCTGGTTGGTTGCGCTCATCTACACTTCCTTCTGTCACCGCGATTATACGCGGTGAGACGCAGGACCGGAATCATCCCGGCTCCGTCGTCCGTGCCTGCAACTCGGCGAGATCGTAGTTGACGCTCGTCACACCGAAGTCTGGTTCCCGTTTGAACGGCATGCGGACATAGCGCGGCGTCGCTTGTTCTCCATCCACCTCCACGAGCGCGAGGATGAATGAGTCCGGCGCGTTGAGGGCGTGAAGGATTTCGTTCTTCGTCACCGTGACCGTTGTTGCACCCGTGACGCGCCCTTTCACCTCGATGAGACGCAAGCGTCCCGTCTCCCCGACGCGGCACTCGATGTCCCAGCCGCATTTCAGCGCGCTCACATCGCGCGGCTCGTACCCAAGCCGCCGCTCCGCCGCCATCACAGCGTCCATTCCCAGCCGTTCCACGCGGGCGGTATCGCGCGCATGCATGTTCGGCACATCGGGAGCCCCTCCCAGGCGAGCGAGCATCCCTGCGGGCACGACGAGCGCGCCCCCGACGACAACCGGCGGCAGCGGCGCGAGTTGGCGTTCCTTTTCCAGTTGCGCCGTGCGTGTCTCTAACCGAGCCGCCAACTCTGTCGCCCGTTGCCACGCTCTGACCGAGTTCAAGTAGGGGTTATTCGATGGAGCCTTGCCCGCCTCCTCGCGGATACGCAACTCCTCGGCGCGGTGGTCCCAATAGAGCGCTTCGGCGGTGAGCCGTTCCTTAACAGCGGCGAGCGTGCGCGTCACTTGCTCCTCGCGCCGCGCTCGCACCTCTTCAAAATGCGTCAGCACAAGTTCGGTCGCGGCATACCCGGCTGCCCGCTCCTCGATGTCCGCCCGCACCCACGGCAGATCGAGGAGCGGGGCGATGAGTCCTCGCTCGTCCTCTGTCACGGGCCGATAATCGAGGTACGGCGCATACCCCGCCGCCCGTGCCACCTGTTCGCCGTCCACCTCCACGAACTGCAATTGCCGGGAGACGACCCGCCGGTTTCCCGTGGCAGTCATCTCGCCATCCTGAATGCTGTGTTCGAGCGCACAGAGGACACGAATGCGGTCGCTCGTATCGGTCGGGTCCACGAGCACCGCGCCCTGCGTCAGTAGATCGCGGTATCGTTCGAGCACGAGATCGGTCGTTGCATCGAGGAGAGGGTGGCCGGGGCAGACGAATTCCGCGAGCGGCTTGCCGGGCACGCTCACGCGCTCCTTCGTGAATGTGATGCGCTCATAGCGGGGATAGACCGTCTCGCGGCTGCCCATCAGTCGCTGCCGTCCACGCAAAGGAGCCGGGACATATGACACCTCGTACCGCCCCGCCTCGCGTTCCATCACGGTGCCGCCGAGATGCCGGAAGGCGGCGAGAAAGAACGATGCGATGAAATGAGGCTGCAATCGGCGCGCTTCCGCCCGCTCCATTTCCTCGCGGATGGCCCGGACCTTTGTCATGTCGAGCACGTCGCGCACGAGTGAGCGTTCTTCCAGGAGGTCCCGCAAGTGGTCACGGTCCAGCGCCTCGTCTACCACCTGCGTCAGCCGGGCGCGGACTTCCGGCTCATCACCGTACCGCACCGCCTCCATCAGCAGGTCGCGCAGCGGCTTCTTGTTGAACGTCATCTTACCGAGAATGTCGAACACTCCGCTACCGAGCGCCTTGCGCTCCTCCTCTACTTTCTTGAGCAGGGTCGCGAAGACCTCGCCCTCGCGCGTTTCCGTGGCGACGAGGTTCCAGAGATGGCAGACCTCAGTCTGCCCGATCCGGTGAATGCGCCCGAAGCGTTGTTCGAGCCGGTTCGGGTTCCAGGGCAAATCGTAGTTCACCATCAGGTTTGCCCGTTGGAGATTGATCCCCTCACCGGCTGCATCAGTCGCAACGAGGATAGATACGTCCTTGTCCTGCGTGAAGGCGTATTGTGCGGTACGGCGTTCGTCGCGGCCCATGCCGCCGTGAATGGTCACGACTGCTTCCGATTGGCCCAGCAGGTCGCGTAGGCGGTCCGCGAGGTAGTGCAGGGTATCACGGTACTCGGTGAAGATGACGAGTTTGCGCCGCTGTCCGCTGGCGTCGCGCATCGCCGTCTCATCGTGGAGGAGGTGTGAGAGTTCTTCCCATTTCCGATCACGGCGACTCTCACGAACGTGACGTGCCAGCACTTCTAGCTCTCGGAGTGTCGCGATCTCCGCTTCCAGTTCGGCGATGGTCTGAGCGGCGGAAGCGCGATCCACGAGGGATTCTTCGGTCGCCTCCACTTCCGCGTCAGGCGCGTCTTCAAGATCGTCCAGGTCTTCATCCGTGAGCGTCGGCAGCCCGGCGTTCAGGTCTAGAGAGATTTCCGCACCACGTTTGAGCAATTGCTCTTCGCGGAGACGGGCTTCCAAGCGCTCACGTCGTCGCCGCAGCGATTGGAAGATCGCTTCGGGTGACGAGGCAAGCCGCCGCTGAAGTGTCGTGAGCGCGAAGCCGATTGTCCCCTTCCGCCCATCATTCGCAAGCGTGTCCGCCCGATCAAACTCCGAACGGACGTACGTCGTCACTTGCTCATAGAGTTTCGCCTCGTCGTCTGAGAGTTTGTAGGGTACCGCGTACGCGAGACGCTCAGGGAAGAGCGGCGTGCCCGCAAACGTGAGTAGCTGCTCCTTGACGAGACGGCGCATGAGGCCAGAGAGGTCATCGTGGTTCGCGCGCTCGCGGTATTTTCCCTCGAAACGATCCGCGTCGAGGAGCGCTAGGAAGAGTTGAAAGTCCGGCTCCTTGCCATTGTGTGGCGTGGCGGTAAGCAGGAGGAAGTGGCGAGAGATATTGGAGAGTTTCTGACCGAGCCGATACCGCTTCGTGTAAGTGACCTCGCCGCCGAAGAACGATGCCGACATTTTGTGCGCCTCGTCGCAGACAATGAGGTCCCAATCTACCGCCGCGACGCTTTCTTGCAGGTCCGCGTCGCGACTCAGTTTATCGAGGCGGCAGATGGCGAGCGGTGCATCGTCGAAAGGGTTGCCGGTGCGCGCGGCGGCGATGGTGTCGTTCGTGATGATCGTGAAGGGGAGATGGAATCGGCGGTCGAGTTCGTCCTGCCATTGCTCTACGAGCGAGCCGGGACAGACGATAAGGCAGCGTTGAAGGTCGCCACGGGCGCGCAGTTCCGTGATGAGCAGCCCGGTCATAATCGTTTTGCCTGCGCCGGGATCATCGGCGAGGAGGAAGCGAAGCGTGTGTTGCGGCAGCATCTCCTCATAGACGGCGGTGAGTTGATGCGGGAGCGGTTCGACATTTGAACTATGCACGGCGAGCAACGGGTCGAAGAGATACGCGAGACGAATGCGATGCGCTTCGGATGCGAGGCGGAAAAGTTCACCGTCCGCATCGAAACTCCACGGTCGTCCAGCCGTGACAAGTTCAAGGGTCGGCTCGCGGTCGCGGTAAAGCATCTGGCTGCCGAGCGTGCCTTCCGCATCCTTGAAGGTAACCTCAGCCACCGCCGAACCATACCTCTTGACGTTCACGAGGGTAACGACGCGATCAGGGAGAATGCCACGGATAACCGCGCCATGCACAAGGTCTTCTAATCGCACCACGCGCTGCTCCGTCTCTTGGAACGAGGTCCGTTGTCTTTCACATGCAAACGAGAGCGAGTATAGCAGACAGCCTCTGTCTCAACGATGGAGAAATAAATTCCCGACATGCTAATGCTTTTGCGATGTCCATTAGGTAAATTGCTTCGCAAGCAGCACGCTTTACCCTCGCATGTACTACGCCTCACGCTCATAGTGCCGTAGCAAACGATCCGAGCGTTTCATCAGCCGGTTGAAACCGATCCTGAGATAGACGCCGCGTTCCTGCTCACAGCGGTACATTTCTTCGACAAGCCACTGGTACGTCCGCCAGCGCATCCCCTTCGGTATCGGCGGTGCCTGCCACGGCAAAAGATGCGCCGGGTCACCGCCGAGCCGATGCTGAATGTTCCGTATCCGCCGCAGCAGCCGGTCGTGCGGGTCGCATTGCTGCGAGACGTATGCGAGGTCGTGACAATGCCGACAACGGAACATACCGCTGCCCGGCGCGATGTAGAGCAGGAGCACGCGCCGATCACAGGCCGGGCAGCGGAACCACGGTCGTTCACCACCGTAATTGCACGGTGTCCAACTCAGCGGCACGACGCTATGAACGTCCATCCACGGCCCGCCACCCTGTTTGATGGCATAATCCAGTGTCATCTCCGTTCGGTTCCGTATCGCTCCCCGGATCGTCGCCTTCCTGCCCCCATAGTTAGACCATTCCGTTGTGAACGCCACCGGGATGCGCGCGAACGCCTCCTTGAACTTTCGCAGATCGAGCGTCAGCGATTGCCCCGTCGTATGCCGGGTGCGTACCCGATTCCAGCGTGTCGAACCGCTCCCGCCCATCGCCTTTACTCCTTACCTCGCGCGCCCGCGCATAAGATTTATCGAAATCAATAGGCAATGGGTAGCCGTCATTTCGGGCTTTGGCCGATCAGGGAGCCGCAAACCCATGTTCCCGAATACCGCCGAAAACGTCCACTTATGACCACGTTTTCGCGCCGAAGATGCCGTTTCGCCCCCATTTCATGCGCGAAA
>JBPCPB010000115.1:0-3016 GCA_050999735.1 Thermomicrobiales bacterium
AGAGACGGCGGCCGCATCTCCACCGTGAGAAACACGAAGGAACGAATTCGATGACGTTTACAGATCACCGAGGACGACCGCGTATTGTCGTCACTGGCATGGGCGTCATCAGCCCGGTCGGCCAAACCACCGAGGATGCCTGGCGCGCAGTCCTCGCGGGGGAGAGCGGCATTGGGCCAATCACCCTCTTCGATGCCTCCGGGCTTGACGTGCGCATCGCGGGAGAAGTAAAGGACTTCGACGCTGAGGGGCGACTTGGCCGCAAGGAAGCACGGCGCGCGGATCGTTTCTGCCAGTTCGCGATCGCCGCCGCACTCGACGCGGTGGCGGATTCCGGCCTGAACATGGACGAAGAGGAGAAAGAGCGCGTCGGCGTGCTTGTCGGGAGCGGCATCGGCGGGATAGGCAGTCTCTCCAATGCCGTTCAAACGCTGAATGAGCGCGGCCCGAGCCGCGTCAGTCCGTTTCTCATCCCGATGCTCATCATTGATATGTCGAGCGGCTTGATTTCGATGCGCCTCGGTGCGACGGGGCCGAACCACTCGCTCGTCTCCGCATGCACGACGGGCGCACACGCAATCGGCGAGGCGGCGGAGATCATCCGCCGGGGCGATGCGGACGTCATGGTTGCGGGCGGAGCGGAAGCGGCAATCGTGCCTGTTGGCATCGTCGGTTTCGCGAACATGAAGGCGCTGACGACGCGCAACGACGATCCGACGAAAGCGAGCCGCCCCTTCGACGCCGACCGCAGCGGATTTGTCTGCGCCGAGGGCGCGGCGGTGCTTGTTCTTGAATCGGCGGAGCACGCGGTATCGCGCGGCGCGCCGATTCTCGCCGAGATGGTCGGCTACGGCAGCGCGGCAGATGCTTATGATATGGTCCACCCCGCACCGGAGGGCGCGGGACTTGCCCGGACAATGCGGCTGACGCTGAAAGATGCCAGTCTCGCGCCATCCGACATTGGTTACATCAACGCGCATGGAACGTCCACGCCGCTGAACGATGCCCATGAGACGATGGCGCTCAAGCACGTCTTTGGGGAGCATGTGCCGCCCGTGAGCAGCACGAAGAGCATGACGGGTCATCTGCTCGGAGCGGCGGGATCCCTCGAGGCGGCATTCTCGATCCGCGCGCTGCGGGACAATATGCTCCCGCCGACAATCAACTACGAGACGCCCGATCCGGAATGCGATCTGGACTATGTGCCGAACACGGCGCGCTGTGCGGAGATTACCTACGCACTGTCCAACAACTCCGGTTTCGGGGGACACAACACCGGCCTCATTTTCGGTCGGTTCGCTGAATAGGGAGGCAACATCATGGGGAAAGATACGAAAAAGGGCAACCTGACGCTCGTCACCGATGCGCCGTCCGAGACGGAGGCGATGGAAGCGGTGGCCGAAGAAAGCGACGAGGTGGAGATCGAGATCGAACCGGTCGCGCCGTGGTCAACGTGGCTGGATGGCAGCCGCCAAACGCTGAAGGCGCTCCATAGTGACATGCAGTTTCTCATCAAGGGCGTGCCGTCCGCCGGGTTGAACTGGCAGCCGGGCGCGAACACGAACGCGCTCTGGGCGCTCACGCTCCACACGCTGGGGACGACGCTGCATCTGCTGGCGACCGCCGCCGATATCGAACCACGCTGGCAGGAATGGCAGCGCGCGACGGAACTCGCGGCGACCGGGGATGATCCGGGCTTGTTGCTTCGGGCGATCCGCAATATGGATGACTTCCTCGATAAGGTTTTCTCGGTGCTCGAGGAAGAATCGCCGGAGACGGAGCGGGACTGGCTCGGCAAGCCGAAGCCGGTCAGTGACCGCGTCGCGCACGCCGTCGAGCATGCCGGTCGCCATGTTGGGCACATGGAATTGACACGCCAACTGTGGGATCAGCGCTCGAAGCGAGGCCGATAAACGATGGGCATCGCAGAGCACTATACCGTTCCGGACGGGACATTGCCGTTGCTGTCAGGCATCCTACAGATGATGGATTTCGCGCACCGGAACATGATCGAGATCATTGCCGATCTGCCCGATGATGCGCTCGTCTGGCATCCCGCCGACGCGATGGGTTCACTCGCGGGCATTATCTGCCACACGATGTACGTTGAGACGTTCGCGATCCGTTGCGCGGCGGGCGAGGATGTCTCATTCAGCGTCAAATACGACGAAGCAGAAGAAGACGGCTCGACGTGGCGGACTGCGGAAGGCCGGGAACAGTTGATGGCACGGATCGCTGAGGGTGACGCGATCATGAAGCGCATCCTGCCGATCATGACCGTCGCGGGGATGGAGAAGCGCTTTCAGGGCTTTAGCGAGAATTCCCTCCTAAGCGGCGGCTACATGATTGCCATAGCCGCGCCCCACACAACGATGGATTGGGGCCACATGCAGATGACGCGGCAACTCTGGGAGCAGGCGCACCCAGAATTTGTCGGCTCCTATACGCCTTGGTAGGGATGCGGAAGGCCGCACACAGACAGGAATAAAAGAAGCGGCGGTCGTGCTGATCGCCGCTTCTTTTATTCCTGCCTGCTATCTCTAATCGAGGTAGCCGCGTAGTTTGCGGCTATACGATGGGTGGCGGAGTTTGCGGAGCGCCTTCGCTTCGATCTGACGGATGCGCTCGCGGGTGATGCCGAACTCCTTGCCGACCTCTTCGAGCGTGCGGAAGCGCCCGTCTTCGAGGCCGAAGCGGAGGATGATGATGCGGCGCTCGCGCTCCGTCAACTTGTGCAGCGCCTCGCCGATCTGCGACTTCAGCAGTTGTTGCGACGCCAGTTCCAGCGGCGCGGGCGTCGAATCGTCCTCGATGAAGTCACCGAGGAAGGCATCGCCGTCCTGCCCGACCGACGCTTCGAGCGAGACCGGATGGCGCGAAACTTCGAGTACCTGACGGACCTTGTCTTCCGGCAAGTCCATTGCGCTGGCGATCTCCTCGTGCGTCGGCTCGCGCTCGTAGATCTGCTGCAAGCGGTGGCTCATCTTCTTGACGCGGTTGATCGTCTCACCGACAT
>JBPCPB010000145.1:0-3662 GCA_050999735.1 Thermomicrobiales bacterium
GCCCGTACTGCGCCGCATTCAGGAGCGCGACCGCAATCGGTGTCGCATGCAGCGTCAGGACCGCGACAAAGGTCAGCGCGAATCCCCCGATCCGGCTGCCGAAGAGCGAGACCGTCTGCCCCGCCCACAATTTCAGGAAGTCAGGATGCCGCCACAGCCCCGCAAAACGGGCATGCGATGGTTCGGTCGTTGTTTCCATGTGAAACGTTCCCTCTCACAGCAATCGAACTGCCGCCTGATCGTGAGGGAGCGCGGGTAGAGCAAAATCGGTGCGATCCGCGCGCCCCTACGACGCGGCGGTTCTGAGGATGGCGGTGAAACACACCTCGCGGCGATTGTTCACGGAGTTTCCCTTTCGTGCCGTGAGTGACAGTCCGTCGTCATTGTGCCGAGCATACGGGGGTTGAGGCGATCGGTCAATCGTCCAAAAGGGCAGGTTCCGGCGCTATGGATGCGCCGCAAGGAATTCCTCGATCCAGCCGACGATCCGCTCCGGTGCGTCTTCCTGGAGGAAATGGTTCGCGTCGTCAACTTCGTGGGTAGTCGCATGTGGATAGAGCGCCTGCCACTGACGCAGTACGGCGGGCGGCAGCACACAGTCATGCATGCCCCAGATGAGGAGTGTCGGTATTGCCGCGAATTGCGATAGCCCGCGTTCGATCCGCTCCATCTCCGCGTACGACGTGTCGCCTTCACGCACCGGAATATCGCGCGACCAGCAGAGCATTGCGAGGCGGGATTCCGGCGTCGGAAAGGGCGCGCGATAGGCGTCCATCACCGTCTCCGTCAGGCGCTCCGGGTGCTGCGTCGCCCCCAGCAGCGCCGGTTCCAGATAGCCATTCCGCTTCAGCACAAATGCTTCCCCGCGCGCCGAGCGGATCAGTTCCGTCAGGCGCGGCATCGCGCCGGGCCACGCGGCGAACGCCCACGTATTGAGGAGTACCAGCCGTTTAATGCGTTCAGGATGGCGCGTGGCGAATCCCATGCCGACCGGCCCACCCCAGTCGTGGAGGACGAGCGTGATGTCGCGCAGGTCGAGCGCCAGCAGCAATGACTCAAGATTGCCGATGTGCTGATCGAGGCGATACCGCGCCGGATCGTCAGGTACGCCCGATTTTCCCATGCCCATATGATCCGGCACGATGCAGCGGTATCGCTGGGAGAGTGGCGGGATGAACTGACGATACAGATACCCCCACGTCGGATCGCCATGGAGCATCACGAGCGGCTCGCCGCTCCCCTCGTCCACGTAATGCATCGCGAAACCATTAGCCTGGAGGTAGTTTGGAGCGAACGGGAACGTTCCCGCAAATGTCTCATGCCCAATGCCAAGCACAGATACCTCCTTCACCCCTCTGTTTTCGCGGATACGGCTCGAAGGGTACCAATGGAACTCGTCACTGTCTATCACGATGGGAGTCACGCGGCTGGCGAGGTTTTCCTGGTGGATGGGTGCCCTCAGGGCAGATTCAGCCTGCCGGATGCTGGCAGGCTGAAGCCTGCTCCACCGGGCTTTCCCCATTGAACTGCGTACCTCCTATCACGATTAAAAGCGAATTCTCCTCACTCCATCGCATTCATCCTGGATCGCCGGGAACCATTGCCTGTGCCACGTTGTAGAAGAGGTAGGAATCGCACGTCAGTCACTGGTAACGGAGGTGTGCCATGCCAAAACGGTTTCTCATCAGTTGCCTGCTCGCGCTTGTCACCGTTGCCTGCGGAGCGGCGACACCGACGACTCCCACGACCACCGCCCCACAAGCGACACAGGCGCCAACGGCCTTGCCCGTGATTACTGCAACGAGCACGACCGCCCCGACAGCGGTGAACGACCGGCTCTTCGTCCGGGACGGGTACGGCACAACCACTAATCGCTTGAGCGTTGTGGACGCACAGAGCGGGACACGCCTGCAAGACGTGCCACTCGGCACCCCCACGACGGACTGGTCCACCCTCTACACAACGCAGTGGGACGCGGAGCAGACAACCGTGCGCGCGCTCAACCCACTGACGGGGCAGACCATCCGGGAAACGTCCGTGAGCGGCCACTACACGCTCCCCGAAACAGGCATCGCCGGTACCTTCGGCGGTCTCTCCCCAAACGGCAAATGGCTCGCCCTTGAGACGAAATCGGGGTATGCGATTGATGCGACGAACACGAGCCAGGCGCGCAGCGATCTCACTGTCCTCGATACCGCCTTCGTGCAGCCGCCGAAGCGCGTCGAACTGGGCGGCAACTTCGCCTTCGATGCCGTCAGCAACGATGGCGCGTCGCTCTACCTGATCGAGACACTGCCACGCGACAGCACGAGTACGCCCGGCCTCGGCTACAAGGTACGGCTCTACGATCTCACAACGGGAGGGCTGCAACCGGGCGCCGTCGTGGATAAGACCGCGATCGCCGAGACGATGAGCGGGACGCGGCACTCGTCATTCATCTCGGCAGACGGGCAATGGGTCTACAGCCTGTACCTCAATCAGGCGAAGGGGCCGTTCATCCACATGCTGAATCTGGACGGACGCTTCGCGGTCTGCGTCTTCCTGCCGACGACCGGCAAAGAGGACTTCGAGAAGCAACTACTCTGGTCGCTCGCGCAGACAAAGGACGGCCGATCGCTCTATGCGGTCAACGGCGCGCTCGGCATCGTCGCGGAGGTGGACCCGGCGCAACTGAGCGTGCGGCGGAGTGTGACGCTCCCGACGACGACCGCAAGTCAGCCCAATCTCGTCGCGCGCGTCGGCACATGGCTGCTGCCACACGCGAGTGCGAAACGCATCCTCAGCGGCGGCGCGGCGCTGACGCCGGACGGGCGGACGCTCTTCGTCATCGCGGAGCAGGGCCTGCTCGCCGTCAACGCCGCCGACCTGACCGTGCGCGAGCGCTCGCTGGCCGATTGGCCGCTGGATAGCATCACCACCAGTCCGGACGGCGCGCGTCTCTACGCCGTCAGCGCGGAGAAGGGCAAAATGCTCCTGCTCGATGCCGCGACGGGGAAGATGATCAAAGAGATCGCGGGTGCGAGCCACCCATGGAGCATTCTCGGCGTCGGGTAAGCGGTGGTCGGGAACCGATATGCCGTTCGCCTTGTAGTATGTGTGCGGACAAATCAACGGTACGGTGGAGGGTCGGCCACTGGAGGAGCGCGCGGTCATCGAACAAGCGCAGCAGGGTGACACGGGCGCGTACGAGTATCTCGTACGGCACTACCAGGACGTTGCCTTCCGCACGGCCTATCTGATCACCGGCACGGCGGCGGAGGCGGAAGAAGCGGCGCAGGAAGCATTCGTCAAGGCATGGGCCGCCCTCCATCGCTTCCGACCGGATGCACCGTTCCGTCCCTGGCTCCTCCGGATCGTCGCCAACGAGGCGCGCAACCGACGCAAGGCGGCCGGGCGGCGCGTCGGCCTCGCGCTTCGGGCGATGGAGGGCCAGCGCACCGACGATACGGCCCCGCCTCCCGAGACGATGGCGCTTCGTGCCGAACAGCAGGACGCGCTCCTCCGCGCAATCAACCGGCTCCGTGAGGACGACCGCCTCGTGATCGCCTATCGCTACTTCTTCGAACTGTCCGAAGCCGAAACGGCGACCGCGCTCGCAGTCGCGCGGGGCACGGTGAAATCGCCTCTCGCGCGCGCCCTGGGACGGCTCCGCACGGCGCTGC
>JBPCPB010000151.1:0-5321 GCA_050999735.1 Thermomicrobiales bacterium
AAGATTCCGAGCGCTATCGTGCGGTCATCGCGCGGCTCGGGCTGCGCCGGTAATCCGGGCGGGGGCAGAATCGGTTTGATGCCAGCCAAAATCCGTCGGTTGTGGGTTTGTGGAACGAGTCTGAGAGTGGCTCAGGGGAATGACACCCCTGAGTCGCTTGTTTTAAATCGCAGGGAGGCGCGAATGATCTAACCGTTTATGGCCGCTGGGGAGCCTTGGGAATTGGAGGATGGATGTGCGCGTCGGCACGCCGGGATGATCGCATCTATCCTCCAGTCCCTGAGTCTTCCCCCATTTCACTGGCGTGAGATCGAGCGATCGCACGGAGACTCATGAGACAGGCGCATCAGCGCCGGAGAGAAGTAACATTTGATGGCATATCCAACAGTACACACGGTGTCCGCCGACGTCGGCGGACGCACACTCACGCTCCAAACCGGGAAACTGGCGGGGCAGGCGATGGGCGCTTGTACCGTCCAATATTGTGACACGGTCGTCCTCGCGACCGCCGTCGGGGAGAAGGAAGCGCGCGAAGGGCTCGATTTCTTCCCACTGACAATTGAATACGAGGAGCGGATGTACGCTGCGGGGAAGATTCCCGGCGGCTTCATCAAGCGCGAAGGCCGCCCCACTGAGGCGGCGACCCTTGCCGCCCGCCTGACTGACCGCCCACTTCGCCCCTTGTTCCCGAAGGGATACCGCGCTGAGGTTCAGGTGATCGTCACCGTTCTCAGCGCGGATCAGGAAAACGACCCCGACATCCTCTCGGTGATCGGCGCGTCCACGGCGCTCATGCTCTCCGGTATCCCCTTCGATGGGCCGGTCGCCGCATCGCGCATCGGCTCCATTGACGGCAAACTCGTCGTCAATCCGACGAACCAGCAACTCGCGGACAGCCGCATGGATGTCGTCGTCGCGGGCACGAAAGCCGCCGTGATGATGGTTGAGGGGACGATTGGCATCCTGCCGGAAGAGACGGTGCAGGAAGCAATCGAACTGGCGCATGCCTCTTTCCAACCGATCCTTGATTTGCAGATGCAACTCGTCGAGAAGGCGGGCAAGCCGCGCTGGGAGTTCATCTCGCCCAATAAAGATACGGGCGCCGCCGACGCTGTCCGCGCCTTTCTCGGCACGCGGCTGCACGACGCGATCTACCAGGCGGATAAGACCCAGCGGCAGGACGCGATCCACGCGCTCCGCGATGACGTGCGTACGCATTTCGCGGCGCAGGAAGCGGGCGCGGCAGTCAGCGTGCATGCCGCGATGAGTGCTTTCGAGGACCTCGAAGCGGAGACGGTCCGTGCAGCGATTCTCACGGGTGGCGAGCGGCCCGACGGGCGTGCGCTCACCGAAGTTCGCCCGATCTGGTGCGAGGTTGGCGTCCTGCCACGCACGCACGGCAGCTCGATCTTCACGCGCGGGCAGACGCAGATCCTCAATATCCTCACCCTCGGCTCGACGAGCGAGGAGCAAAAACTCGACGGCATCGGCATTGATGAGGTGAAGCGGTACATCCACCAGTACAACTTCCCGCCCTACTCGACGGGCGAGGGGAAGCGGATGCGTGGGCCAGGGCGGCGCGAGATCGGCCATGGTGCGCTGGCGGAGCGCGCGCTCCTCGCCGTCCTCCCCACCAAGGAGGCATGGCCCTACACGATGCGCCTCGTTTCCGAGGCGGTCTCGTCGAACGGCAGCACCTCGATGGGGAGCGTCTGCGCGAGTACGCTCTCGCTGATGGATGCGGGCGTGCCGATCTCCGCCCCAGTCGCTGGTGTGGCAATGGGTCTGATCACCGGCGAAAACGGCCAGTATCAGGTACTGACGGACATTCAGGGCATCGAGGATCACCTCGGCGACATGGACTTCAAGGTCGCCGGTACCGCTGAGGGTGTGACGGCGATCCAGATGGACATCAAGGTGCAGGGGATTACCTTCGACATTATGCGCAAGGCGCTCGCGCAGGCGCATGAAGGCCGGATGTTCATCCTCGGCAAGATGCTGGAAGTCCTGCCCGCGCCGCGTGGCGAGATGTCGCAATACGCGCCGAGTGTGATCAGCATCAGGATTGATCCGTCGAAAATCGGCATGGTGATCGGCCCCGGCGGGAAGAATATCCGCGCCCTCACCGAGCAGACGAACACCAAGATTGACATCGAGGACGATGGCTCGGTCTTCATCTCCTCCGTCAATCAGGAAGGCGCGCAACGCGCGAAAGAGATGATCGAACGGATGACGGCGGAGGCGAAGATCGGCGAAATCTATCTCGGCAAGGTCGTCCGGATCATGCCGTTCGGCGCATTTGTCGAACTCTTCCCCGGCAAGGATGGCCTCGTGCATATTTCCGAACTGGAAACGCACCGCGTCGAGCGCGTCGAGGACATCGTCAATCTCGGTGACGAGATCAACGTGATGGTGACGGACATTGACCCGCAGGGGAAGATCAGCCTTTCCCGCAAGGCCGTCCTCACCGGCGAGATGCCGCCACCGAAGGCGGCGCGGATGGATCGTGGGCCGCGCCCCGGTGGCTTCGATCGCGGCCCGCGCCCGAATGGCGGCGGTGGCTACGACCGTGGCCCACGCCGCGATGGCGACAACAACTGATCGTCCTGTTCCGAAGCAATCCTTTGCGGCCCTCCCCACGATTGGGAGGGCCGTTTCTTTGTTGTACCCTATTCAACCTGCTGCCCCGGTGTTGAAAAGAATGCGAGTGTGTTGCTGAGCGACCAATTTGCTGGCAACCGTTACGGTGCATGACTGAGCCGACCCACCTCGGTAATCAGCCACATCGTACCAACGGGCGCCACCACAATCCGCACCCAATAGTCCATCCCATCAATGCGGACGATGCACTCGTCGACAACGCGCTGATCGGTTGCCTCAACCGGATAGATACCTAAATTGTAAGACCCGCTCGGCTTCGGTAACCCGAGCATCGCTCGTAGATTTGTCACGTTTGCGTATGATCCCGGTGCGAGATACTGTCGGGCGCGCTGGTCATTGTCAGCAAGGATTGACTGCAGAAAGTCAACCGGGTTTCCACGATGCTCATCCGGCACGGCGACGGTCGCGGGGGATGCAAACGACGATGCAGCGGCAGGCGTATCAGTCACCGCCGGCATGGCGACGGTCGCATGACCGTCGCCACATCCCACGAGAATGAGGATGCTGAAGGGAGCCAAGACAAGGAAAATTCGTGTATGCGTGCCCATCGCGATCTTCCTATCTAGGGCGCGGGTGGCGTCAGTGTCGGTGCATGCGTGATTGGCGAGGAGACCGTTCCCACCTCGACCCCGCTCTTCTGGTGCACGGACGTGGCAAACGCGCCGTACGCGACGAAGAAGATGAGTACGAGCAGACTGACAACGCCGCCAGTGAGCGCGCCTGCGGCAACGGCGCGCATCCTAGGGGCATTGCTGCTGCGTCGCCGCGCGATGATGCCACCAACGAGGAGAGTGGGCGCGAGGACGATCAATCCGTAGGGGCGTACGAGGAGTCCAACGCCGACAACGAGTACCGCGAGAATACACGGCGAGAGCAGCCGCTCGGGTTGCTGCATCGTTATTCCCCCTTCGTGTACCCTCAGCATAACCAATCTTCTTTCACCAGTGAGATCGGAACAGTTCAGGAAGCCACGCTGGTCCCCGAACTGTTCCGTAAACAAGCGGCACGCAGCGCTACTTGAAAGTGAACGACAGCGCCTTGAACTGGACGTCACCAGTGCTGTGGACATCACCCTCGACGGGCACTCCGCGTGCATTGAGCGTGTACCGGTCGGCGAGTGGGCTGCCGGGGTTGCCGTAGACGACTTGCTGCCCGTTAGCTTGCAGGCCGCTGGTGATCTGCGTCACTTGCACCGGCTCTCCCTTGTTCCTGAGGTAACTTAATCGCCCTGCGTGGAGCCACGAGAAGGGAATAAATCCCTCGGGGTGACTCACAGTGATTGGCTTACCTCCACTGGCACGTGTGATAGTCAACGTGCTACCCTTGAATTCCCACACCGTCCCCACTTCAAGTATTGAGGGAGTCGTGTTGCCTGTTACTGCAACCTCTTCCTTTCGCCAGTCTCGTTGGCTATTATAGTCCACCTTCCAAGTCTGGGAGTGGGCCACGCCGTTTTGCTGAAACGTGACAAGGTACTCCGCAGTGAATGCCGGGTAGTCTGTAGGGTCAACCGAGGCAACGGTAGATACGCCCTGCGCCGATTGAATCTGACGAATACCTAACGGTACCGTGACAGCCAACACTGCCGCGACGAGTATCGCTCCTATCATGGTGGTGCGCCCTGAGAGTTTCATAGAAATCCTCCCTTCACCCCGCATGGGAGAACGATACATTGGGTTCCTGAGACTGGCTTAAGCAGCCGCCGGTTCCACAATTCCAGAATGTCTCGTTCATTTCCACATACAGGTCAGCCGAATATGACCGTTGCGGGCCCATGTTACGGTAGTTGCCCGTCCTCTCCCGATTAGTATCATAGTCGCCAGGCCCAAAGCACTCGGCAACCGGGTAATTGCCAGTCCCGTCATTGGGGTCATCGCAGGCGTAATCCAGCCGCCATTTATCGTACCCACATGTCCCGGATACAGGATCACACCCGCGACTACCTTCATACCACCTAAAGTCAATGGTGGTACCGTCATAGGTGATAAAGTTACACCAATACTTGGGTGTATTGCTGCACGTTACAGGGCTATTCGTTGATGCCGCTACCGGCATCAACGAAGTGAATATACTTACCGCGAGAATCGAACAGAGACCAAGAAACGTTCGGAGGAACTTAGCCCGTGCCTGCATTTCTTACCTCCTCATATCTGCCATACGAGTGCAACTGAGTATCCGTGCCTGCAGTACTCCTTTCCCTACTGTCTCTCACTGGTCACCACCTGTTAAGACGAACAAAGACACGCGAAACGCACAAGTCACGCATTTCTTCCTCGTATGGAGAGACGAGTGCCCCCGGCAGGGGGAAGCCTGCCGGGGGCGAGGGGAGTGGGAAGGTAACGGTCGCGGGTGGGGAAACCCGCCGCGATACCATGTGGTATCGCGCCGCTACCTGTTAAGACGAACGCAGGGGCCGAATTCGCACAAGCATCAGGAGATGGAGGTGGCGATGGCGGCGAGTGCGTCCGCATCGAGTCCCGCACTGCGGTCGCCGCCGAGGAGGAGCACCACGTCGGGCCGCTCCACCACCAGCCGCCCTGTCGTCACCGGCTGGCCGTCGGATCGTTTCATGTTGTATACGCGACTGAGAAATGAGCCCACTTTGACGGGAAACGCGAGCGAAATCTGAGCCCACCGGAGCACCAACCCGCTACCCTTGC
>JBPCPB010000163.1:0-3353 GCA_050999735.1 Thermomicrobiales bacterium
CCCATAGGCATCAAGGTAAGGATTCATGCCGCCACCGCCTGCAATAACTGGCAGCTATTCGGGCGTTTTCGCCGTTTGTTGATGCGTCCTCCCGCTGCCAGACACCGTTCGATACTCGCCAATGCCGCTGTCAGTTGGTCGGCATCGGCGAAGACGCAGGCGAGATAGCAGGTGTGCGCCCGTATCGTCTGTGCTCCCTTGACCATGCTCCGCTCGGGATACTGCCAACTCGTCACCACCAGCACCCTATGCTGAATGACCATTGCCAGCAGTTTCGCGTAAACTTCCGTCAGTACCCGCCACGGCTTGGCGCTGCGCCATTCATCAATCTTGCCCTCACTCTTCCAGAGTTTGAACACGAGCTCGATCTGCCAGCGCACCCGTCCCACGACCATCGCCTCCGCGACGCTCAATCGGTCTGCGGGCACATTCGTCACCCGAATCGTCCAGTCTGCCAGCGTCAGTTTGCGCGCGCTGACCGTCTGCCCGCGCTGTCGTGCTTCGTCGCGCAGCCGCTGGCGTCGTTCGTTGGCAACCGCTTTTGGCATACGCTCAACGAGCAGGCGGCAGGGCAGCCGTTCGCGCACGCCGAGCAGGATGGGCAGATCAAGCGTCCGTTTGCAGCGGTGGCGCACGAGGGCAAGGAGATCGAGGCGCTGCCCGGTCGGATCGAGGATGACCGTCCCAACCTGCACGCGGGTCAGCCAATACGCCTGCTGCGTGGTCAGCGTCGCAAGCACCGCCAGGTCGAAGAAGCCTAAATCCGCCAGCCGCAGCACACCCGGCGCGAGGGGAGCATTCTGAATCGGCAGCAGGCGATCATGGGGACGCGCCGCCATCAGGTGCGGCCCGTCGAGGCGACCGGTCACGAGGTCGACGCCGAGGCCGATCTTCAGCGCGGCGTGGCGGCGCGTCTGGTTCGCCCCACCGGGAAACTGCACCGCGAGGGCGGCGGGCAAGCCGATCACCGAACCGTCGATGACGACCACCCCCGCGAACCGATTGAGGATCGCATGATCAGTCGGGTCGGCGGTGATTGCCTGCTCAATCGCGGCACCGAGCACCCGCGCGAGGCAGTCGGCTGATTGGGGTGTGAAGCGGTCGGCGATCCCCTGGCCGGTGATTTGGATACCGAGAGCGGCAGCGGTCTGGGCGAGCTGGTCAAGGGTGGCATCGGGCGTGCCGAGCCAGCCGAAGACGAGCGTTTGCACGAAGGTGGCGCCCGTAAAGACGCGCACCCGTTGGATGAGACCGGAGTCCCGGCCCGCCTGCGCGGCAGTCGTGGTCAGCAGGGTTTGCAAGGGAGGGACGAGGGCGGCGATACTGGTCATGGAACGCTCCTTGGTGGGTGATGATGTTTCGACACCACCAGCATGCACGAAGGGCGTTCCCTTGTCTCCTTTTTCCTTATCTTGATGCCTATGGGGGCCGTGCCCGGCCCCCCGCTTCCCGCCGTCATACCCGCCGCATATCGGACACGGCCGGGTGCGCGAATACCGCTGCTCCGGTTTTACGTCGCCCATCACGCCGCCCCCTTCCGCGAAGTCAGCGAGGAACGGATACGCCGGCAGCGGTCGAAGTACCACCAATGCGCGTTCGGCGCGGTAGCGAGGATCGCCATGTCGCACGCGAGCAGATCGCGGCGGTGCTCATCGTCCGACATCGCGGACAGGTCATGCCCGTGGAATTCCCGCCACTCCTCGAACGAGCGATACGGGTTCGGCACGGTCCGAAGGTCTTTGCCGTCGCGCGCTACAGATCGGCACGACGGCTGGCTCGGTGAGATGTCTGGAAGCCCTTGCATCTGACGTTCTCCTGTCCAGAGACGCCGGGCGGGGCGGATGATATACTGAGGTTGCGAAGCACAGTACACCGCCGCGTACCCGGTCGCAATCCGGGATATGCGGCTATGCGGCACGGTCGCCTTCGTCGGAAAGGGCGGGTGTCGAGAACTCCCCGCGCAAGAACTGTTCGAGCACCTCCCGCGAGATGAGCACCCGGCGTCCCATGCGGATCACCGGCAGACGCCCCTCTCGGATCATCTTCCATGTGCTAGACGGCTTCGCGCCGGTTTCGGCCATGAATTCGTTCACGGTAAGTGTGCGCTTCTGGGTCTCGTGCATTTCCATCGCTCCTTTCGGGCACAAAGAAGGGGAGGCGGCTTGCCGTCTCCCCTATCTGCAATCATTTTCCTTATTCATCTGGCGGATCGCGGCCCCTTAGTCGCCGATAGCGGTTATGCATCATGTACGTCCTCTCTGTCGCAGCACGACGAATCGCGCGGATCGCGCCACTGATCGCGACGATCATCGTCCGCAAGGGAAGCCATCTCCCGAAGTACCCGCCGAATGAAGCGTTGGTCGCTGATCGCCATGATAGGCCGGGTGTTATCGGCTTGGGAACCGCGCGAGAGTGTCAGGTAGAGCGGCATCGTTCCCTCCTTCGGGCAGCAAAAAACCCCCTGTGCGGGGGCCGTTAAACATCTTGGGCGAACTTCCCGAAAAGCGTGACATTGTAAATGCAGAGGAACTATTCAGCCTCCTCCCATCTTTGTCTCCGAATATGGCAGGTATTCTCGTAAATCCAATCCCGACGCGCTTCCACTATGATCTGATCCAATGTCCGCTTAATGTCGGCGGTTAGCTCCTTCGCGCGTTCGGTAGACGGCGACCGAGATTTCATCTCCGAAAGATCGCGGAACCTCTGTACGATCCGGCGTTTGATATTGCCACGGCGCACCATCCAGAGCGTGGCGAAGCCCCATGCGAAGTTCGGGTTTTCTCGACAGTTCCGATCCCACAACGCCACGGCCTCATCCCGTGCTGCCTTGGTATCTCGCTCAAATCGTCCGTCATCCTCCAGGTAGCCGTCACGCTCATCGTCTATCTCGTCGGCAAGCTGCGCTCGCCGTCGGCGAATCTTCTCTTTCACCCGTCGTGCATCTTGCCTCACCGCCGCCGGAGTCCTAGCCGTCCGTCGCGCGACGCTCGCCAGGTTCTCCCCAGTTTCCAGCGCTTTTATCAACTCTTTCTCAGGTAGTGACAGTTCCTCGATTGCCCGATACAGCGCTTCTCCTCCGAAATCATAGTAAAGGTCTATTGCGTCTTCTTCCTCTTCATCATCGCCGCCACGGTCAGTGAAGATATTCTTGAGCGATGAGGTCAACTGAGAGGGGCGATACTTGCTATCCCATGCACGGTCTTCGGCATAGGACTTACGCAGTTGTAGGTAAACGATACCACGGACGGGCAAGATAGGAGCGAATCGCGTGTCGGATGATCCCTTCCTTCGCCATTCCCCAACTGATGCCCGTCCGTACCCGGTGCCATTCCAAGCGGACAAACGCCCGAATC
>JBPCPB010000194.1:0-3135 GCA_050999735.1 Thermomicrobiales bacterium
GGGCATCGCAACACGCGATGCCCCGTTCTGTACAAGAGTGAATCTCGTTATCGGTGCCTGTGTGCTTCAATCTCCGCCGCGCTGCGCGCCATCGTAGGCCGTGGCGCGGTAACCATCTGGAGCCGGAGGCGCGGAGGGCCAGGTGAGGCGTTGGATGGCGCGCTCCAACGCGGCAATGCGCTGCTCGGATGCACCCATGCGGTCATACTGCGCGCGATGCCAGTTCGGCGGCGGCATACTATGGATGGTCCGTTCGAGATTGCTGATGGCCTGTTCGAGCGCGGCGATTCGGCTCTCGTCAACCGATGACATGGGTACGGGCGGTTGATTCCGCACGGCTTCGGCGAGTGACGCGACCATACGTTCCAATAATGCGATGCGCTCCTCGTCGTTGGCTGTATGGCCGTTTTGAATGTATGCCGGGGCAGTCAGTACGGAAATGGTATCGGGCATGCGGTATGGCTCCGGCATTTCACCCGGCGGCATGCCGGGCGGCGGGCCGAGGCGTTGCGCTGCTGCCATTGGCATCGGGCTTTCCGGCATGCGCGCCGATGTGGCCGTGATGGGCATCAGCGGCACGGCGCTGCCGTTTCCGATGGAAGATTCCGCAGTCGTCAGCGCTGGCGCGGGGATCGAAGCGCTCGCTGGTTGTCCGCTGGGCGCCGTAGGCATCGTCGCGTTCTGGTTTGCCATCAGCGTTTTCAGACTCTGGCGCGGGAGCAGGAAACTGACCGCCACGGAGAGCGCCGTCCCGAAGGTAAGCAGTTTGAAGACATCGCTCACCGCATCGGTCCCGGCGAGGAGACCAAGATTCGCGGGCGGGCGGGCGCCGGACGCGATGGCGGCCTGCACGAGGCTCGATGCATGGAAGGTCGTCCGCTGCACGAGGATCGTCGTCACGACGGCGACGCCGATCGAGGAGAAAATCTGCGCGGAGGCATTGTAGAGCGAGTTCGCCTTTGGCAGCGCGCGGCCCGTGATCGCGCCGATAGCGACGGTTTGCAAGGGCAGGTTCGACCAGCCGAAGCCGATACCGCGCAGGAAGAGGATCGGTACGAAGAACCATACACCGCTGTCCGGCTTGACCGCGATCAGCCAGACCGTCGCCCCCGTCAGGATCGCGAGACCCGCCGCCGCGAGGTAGCGCGGGCCGATCCGGTCATAGAGGCGGCTGCCCATCTGGATGCCGATAATTGCGCCGATCCCTTGCGCCATCAGGACCAGGCCGGTGTACACCGCGCTGTGGCCCTGGAACTGCTGCAAGAAGATCGGGATGAGCAGGAAGCTGCCGAAGACGATGCCGCGCACGACCCACGTCACGACCGAGGCGATGCCGAAATCCCGCGTCGCGAAGAGGCGAAGATCGAGGACCGGGTCTTTGACGACGTACAATTCGAGCAGCGCGAAGAGGGTGAGCAACGCAATACCCGCCGCAAGCAGTACCCAGACGAGCCAGTATCCCCAGCCGTTGATGATGCCGCTTGGATTTGCGGTGGTAATCGAGCCGTTCCTGGTCTGGCTGACGACCACAAAGGCGTAGACGACGAGGACGACGCCGACAATCGAGAGGAATAGCCCACTGTAATCGAAGCGGGCAGGCGCCACGCCGGGAGCGGCTTTCTCATCTTTCCGGACGATCCGCGCGAGCAGGAAGAGGGTGATGATGCCGATCGGGACGTTGATAAAGAAGACGCCCGGCCACTTGATGCTGCTGTCCACGATCAGGCCACCGATCGTCGGGCCAAGCGCAGGGGCGAAGAGGATCGGGATGGCGATCACGGCGGAACTCGCCGCCCGCTCCTCCGGAGGGAACGCGCCGAAGGCGATGGTCGCGCCGAGTGGGAAGAGCATGCCGCCGCCGACCCCCTGGATGAGCCGGAAGAGGATCAGGAGATTCAACCCCGTGTTGCCGCTGGCGAGATGCGGCGACAGCCCGCACAACAGACTACCGACCGTGAAGATCGTGAGCGCGATCATGAAGACCCGTTTGATCCCGAATCGGTTGCCGAAATAGCCCGCCACCGGGATTACTGCGGCCTGGGCGAGGATGTACCCCGTGACGATCCACTGGACGCTGTTGATGTTCGTCTTGAAATCACGCTCCATCGCGACGAGCGCGACGTTGACGATCGTTGAGTCCAGCACGGCCATAAAGAGCGCGAGCGCGGCGGTCAGGGCGACGGCATATTTGTATTGAATCTTCAATGGTTTAGTCCTTTCACGCGGTCAATTATTTACCCGGTGGCGGCGGGCTTTCGCCTGCCGTGGCGACGTTCGGCAGGCTAAAATCCGCCGTCACCTCTACCTCTTGATTGCACGATCCGTCCACGCACGGATCGGCGCGCAAGAATGCCAGCATCATCGCAAGCACGCGCTCCGGCGGGATCACGATACCAAAGACGGAACGACTGAGCATCACGCCAAGCATCAGGCTCTGGATCAAGGCGGCGGCGCTCTCCGGATCGTCGTCGCGGATGCGACCGGCCGCGGCATCCCGCACGAGATCATCGGTGAGGCGTGCGCGCTGCTCGCGGAAAAAATCATGGAAACACGTGGCAATCTCCGGGCGCACTGCCGCTTGTGCCATCAGGTGCAAAAACAGGAGCGCGAGTTGCTGCTTCTCGTGCGAGACGGCTGCATTGCCCAAGGCGAACGCCAATCGTTCCTCGAAAGGAGTTCCCTCCGGCAAGAGCGGTTCGAGGTTCTCGCGCACGCGGCGTGCCAAGCGCGCGAAGACGGCAAAGAGCAGGTCGTCTTTGTCTTTGAAGTGATACGTCAGAACACGGTTGGATATTCCGGCGGCGCGGCAAATCTCCGCGAACGTCGTATGCTCCCACCCCTGCCGCGCGACCAGCGACTCCATCGCATCCAGGATTTGCTCGCGGCGCATCGAGCGGACATCAAGCCGGGACATTCAACCACCTTCCCCACACATGGGAGTATACAATCCAATGTGGGAGTCTACACTCCCATCACCTCGCTGTCAAGCGAGATTTGCCGGCATTCGGGGGTCTTCCGCGACGACGGTGAACGAAGAGAGGGAAGTTTCCTAGGCGAGGTAAGCGAATCTCCAGGGTAATAGGCACTCACTGTACGCAAAAGTATCCGCTTGCGATTTCCCTTGTGCTGACAAGA
>JBPCPB010000296.1:0-36350 GCA_050999735.1 Thermomicrobiales bacterium
CCGCGTGGTCTTTACCTGGGGTACCCCCTGCAACGATGCGCTCCCGCCGGTCTCCTCAACCGTTGAAATCCTCTTCAATGCCGATGGCAACGAGACGGTCGTCGCACTGTTCCATCACGGCCTTCCCGTTGACGAGCGGCCTCACCATGAGATCGGCTGGGCTTCGCGCCTCGACATGCTGCGTCAGGTCGCCAGTTCCTAGCGAGTACGCCCACATACGGCACGCCGGCCGATCCGACGGGATGTGTCCCTTTCGACCGGGAGCGGTCGTCGCCCGTCCATGCCGTTCGCTCCCTCGCACCGGCAATCCATCCCAGCGGTGGTCACTGTGACATTCACCGTCGGGACGTACCCGCATTAGAGTTGCGTCGTAATCTTGCTGATCCGCCGAAATCCGGGCGGCACACCGCTCGCTGCCGCGAGGGCGTGGACGAAGAGTTGCGCGGGGACGACATCGAGCAACGGCGACAGCCACTGCTCTCCGCCGTCGGCGCGCGATGCATCCGCCGCCGTGTGGGTCTCCCCCTGCGCGACGACCAGCACCCGACCGCCGTAGCCGGCGAGTTCGCCCGCGAGCGCGAGCGCGGAGGCGGCGCCCGCCCCCGGCGGGGCGAAGACGACGATGCCGTCGCCGGGCCGCACGATCTCGACGAACCCGTGCCGGAATGCGCCCACGCTAAGGGCGAGGACGGCGCGCTTCGCCCATTCCGCCGCCATCATGGCGCAGTGCCGCGCGGTGACCGCGTAGGGGCCATGGCCGACGAAGATCAGCCGCTCCGCATCGCCCAGCGCGTCCAGCCAGCGCGCTGCGATCTCCGTGTCGCGCGCCAGCAATGCCGCGATACCGTCGGCGACCCTCGCGAGTATCGTTCGCTCACGCCCGTCCGTCCTCCCCGCCGTGCGCCGGCCGAGCAGCCAGAGGAGCGCGAGCGCGTTGACGTAGGTCTTGCAGGCGACCAGGGTTTCCCGGCCCGCCAGCAAGGGAAGCACGAGCGCCGCTCGCCGGGCGAGCGGACTCGCTTCGTCGTTGGTCACGCCGATCAGCGTGTGGTCACGGGATAGCCCGTCCGCAAGGGGGAGGACCTCCGCGCTCGCGCCCGATTGCGATACGTAGATCACCGCGTTCGTGTGCCGGCGTTGCCACTCGCCGTAATTGATCACGTCGGTGGCTTCCATCGCCGTACCGCCGATGCCGAGGTGATGCCAATACTGCACCATGATCGCCGCGGCGTGGTAGGACGCGCCCATCCCGGTCAGCAGCGGGGCACCGAGGTCGCGCGCGGCGGCATCGAGCTGCGCCTCTCCTGCGTCGGCGTAGAATGTCGCAAGCGTGTGCAGCGCCTCCGGTTGCTGGCGCATCTCGGTCGCGAAGGCGTCCATTGAACTCGTCCTCCCTCTGGTCTCTCCGTGCGGCGCCCATCCGCGACCGCGTGATCGCACCCGCCGCACCGCCGCATGATTGATACTACCAGTGTCCGAAGACACCGACATGCGCGGCAGCGGGCGTCGCACGTATGCATGTCGCCGACCAATCTCGCCAAGGAGGGACGGATGCTCGGTCGTGAAGATACTCAGGACGCGGTTACGATGAGCGACGCGGCGGTGATCGTCGTCGACATGGGAGGCACCAAAATCGCGGGCGGCCTGGCAGACCCATCCAGTCGTCTCTCTGCCAGACAGGTGGTGCCGACGTGGCCCGGCGATGGCCCGGGCGGGATCGACGCCCTGATCACGATGATCGAGCGATTGCACGAGGAGAGCCGGCATACCGGCACGCGGATTCGCGCCGTAGGGATCAGCGTCGCGGGGATCGTGCGCCATCGCTCGGGGATCGTCCACCTCGCGCCCAACCTGCGCTGGCATGATTTCCCGTTGCGGGAGACGCTGGAAGCGCGATGCGGCCTGCCCGTCGCCATCGGGAATGACGCGAAGCTGGCGACGCTCGGCGAGTATCATGCCGGCGGCGCCATCGCGGGGGAGACGCTCTTCGGTCTCTGGATCGGGACCGGGGTGGGCGGAGGCATTGTGCGCGACGGGCGCATCCTGCATGGCGCCCACGACGCGGCGGGGGAGATCGCCTATCTCCTGCCCGAGCGTGCGGCCCTCGGGCGCCGGTATCCCGACCTCGGCGCGCTCGAACTCGCGGTGGCGGGGCCCGGTATCGCGGGCCGGGCAGCAGCGCAGCTCGCGGCATCACCCGGTGTGGTGAGTACGCTTCGAAGGAGTGGATCTCCACCGCAGACAGCGGACATCTTCGCCGCGGCACAGCAAGGGGATGCGGTCGCCGGGGAAATTCTCGCGGAGACCCTGGAGACGCTTACGCTCGCCATCGCCAACGTCGCGGTCGTCCTCGACCCGGATCGGATCGTCTTCGGCGGCGCGGTCGGATTGGCGCTCGCCCCGTGGCACGCCGCGATCGTGCAGCGTCTCGTCGGGCGGATCCCCAACGTCCCGTCGATCTTCAGCGCCACCCTCGGCGACGCCGCCCCGCTCGTCGGCGCCGCGTCGATCGCCTGGGAGCGCGTCTCCCCGCATGAATAGGGGCGGGTCGCACTGCGGAGGGGGCGCTCGACGCGGACCACGTCCACCGCATCGCGGAGATCGGCATGTTGCGCGCCACCCGCTACTACTACCTCGACGCACCGACAGCGGCGAGCGCGGCAGCACACGGAGGAGAGAATATGCCCATCCTCATCCGCAGCGACCGTTTGCGCGGGCGCATCGTCATCGCATCCCGCATCTCCAGCATCGTCCATCCCGCGCACCGGTCGCAATCGGGGTCGAAAAGTGATGCACAGAACGTGCTCGTTTAGCCGTTATTGATGACCGAAAATCACCGCGCCACAAGGAAAAATCGCAATCGGTGGTCTCCCTAATACCGCTTATGCGCCCGTGAAGCGCCACGAAGACTGCCTTTCGCGCAGATGATAGAGGCCACGAGGTGGCCAGCTACCTGAACTCCCGTGCATCCTGTCCCATCAACGGGGAGCGCCGCAGGAGTTGCTTGACGATCCAGCCATCGTCGCGTGTCCCTGCCAGCAGATGCCGACTGGCCAGGTCGATCAGCAATGCCCACCACATCGGCGTAAGCAACTCCCATTCCTCAGGCTCCAGTGGTGACACCTCGGCGTACCCATGGATGACCGCGTCGTACGTGCCGCGCCACGACAGCGCGAAGTCGGCGATCCGGTGATCCCAATGCGCCAGTTCGAAGTCGAGGATACCTGAAAGCTGTCCGTTCTGGAAACGCAGATTCCACGGCGTGAAGTCGCCATGGATGACCATGCCGGGTCGGTCTTGAGGTCGCAGGTTGGCTATTCGCTCGCGGGCGCGGGCGAGGTGCCAGCGCAGCATATGGACCTCCTCCGCACGCTCCCGCTCATGTGCGGCCAGCACGCCATCAAGCCTCGCGTCACCAAGGATCTCCTCACAGCGCCGCCAATCGCCGCGCTGCCCCAACCCATCGATCTGTGACAGGTCGGCGTGGAACGCCGCCAGCAGTCGCCCGCGCGCACGCTGCTCGGCAACTGGATCCGCGACTGATGGGAGATCACCGGGCAGAAACGGGAACAGGCACCACTGATGACCGTCCAGTTCGACCGGTCCCGCGATGGCGGGGGCAACCGGCCACCCCCGCGCAGCGAGGCGTGCCAGCAGGCGCAGTTCGTAGTCAATATCGCCGACCCTCTCCGCGATGGCGTCACCCGGCGCGGCCCAACGACGCAGGACAAGGCGCTCGCCGCGCGCAGCGACGAGCCAGTGTTGATTGAGTCGGCCGCCCAGCGGGGTAACCACGCGGACCCCGAACGCCTCCAAGACCTCAGCACTCGGCCACATCGATCCCTCCTCATCGCTGTGATCCCGAATGGCTTTCCCGATGAACTGTTCGACCGCATAGCCGCCGGCGATGCCCCAGGCAAAGGGGGCGTTGGCGAAGGTCTCGATGACTTCCCCTCGCGGCAGCGGTTGCCAATTACGGTCGGGAATGTTGGTGTTCATCATGCACACTTCCACCGATCTGGCAGACCAGGCATCGGAACCGTACGGAGAGATCAGCGGTAGTATATCGAGAAGCTGCCACCCGGCGGCAGTCATTTGCCGTGCATGTCCCCACGGAGGGTTGCTGGGAGATCACGCAACGAGTCGCGAACAAGGAACTGCATTTCGTCATCGCTATCCGCCCCGCGTCATAGGCCAAGATAGGGTGGTATTCGAGACATAGGATCACCGTAAAATCCCGTTATGTGCCTCGTTTCGTCGGTGACGGAGGTCAGCGCATCGCTTCCAGTGCGTGCAAGTGCTGATATTGCCACTCTTGTTCCTTGGCTACGGCAGCATCGGCATCGGAGGAGTTGGTGGCTCGGTGTATTGCCTGTAAGGCATAAATTGCCGCACCAATAGCATGCGTGGGAACATGTGCCGTTGCCACCGCTTGACCTGCGGCATGGGCAGCAGAGCGAGCGGGATTGTCCTCCCCCACGTCACGCGCGGCAGCATGAGCATCAAGTGATGCCTTACGAATACCTGCCATTCGAAATACTCCTGTCTGTATCCAGGCCTGTAGTGTTTCGATTGCTTGTCGAGGGCGATGGTCTTCTGGATATTTTTCTTCAAAATATGGCAGGACACGCTCAGCACAGTCAATTGCCCAGATGGCTAACGTTCTATGGTCAGTTTTCCCTACGCGCTCTACAAACTCGCCTTTGTAGTGAGTAAGTGAGAATTTTGGTCTCTTCATGTACAGCCTTCTTTGCGGTTCCTCTTCGGCATAGAATAGTATGCCTCAGACACCGGCGCAAGGCAACGTAACACCAATTATAGTATCTGTTCAGGGATGAGGGGGGTATGCTCTCGTCATGATTGACCTGAAGAACGCGAGCCGGGACGACCTGATTCGTCTGACCGTTTCCCAACACGAAACGATCGCGCGGCAGCAGGTTGTCCGCCACCGGATGGAGCCGACCGCGCGGGTCGTCCATGTCGTGGATACGTGCCCGACCTGTGGGATGTTGCTGGTCGGCGGATCGGTCAAGCGGACGCGCGAAGTGATCGAGGCGCCGCTGGCACCCGCCATCGTGACAGAGCATGTTTTCCTCGAACGATGCTGCCCGCACTTTCGCACCCGGCATACTCCCGCAGGGGATCTCGGTGCGGCGGCGGTGGGCACGCAGCGGTTTGGGGTGGGATTAGTCAGTCTGATCGCGACGTTGCGCGCGGAAGCGCGACTGCCCGTGGCGACGATCCAGTGGTATTTGGCGACCGTCCATCAGTTGCACATCAGTGTCGGCGCGACTGCCGGGGCAATCCAGCAGGTCGCAGGCACGGCGGCGGGCACGATGAGGCAGATGGGTCGCTTGGTCACCGACGCCGCGATCACCGTATCCGGGGCGGTTTATGAGAACTGCCGCGTGACGACGTTGAACCTCCCCGTCGTGCCATCCGCCGTGGCGAATTGCACCACCGGCCCTTGCAGGGCCGTGAGCGTGACTGCGCCATGCACACCGGATGTCGGATAGACCTTCTCTTCTACCTGCTGGCCAGGGTGCGCACACGCGTCGTCCACCGGGTGGACGAGGACGATTACCCCCTGCTGCGGATTCTCCAACAGCGCTCCACTATCCAAAATATAAAAGTCGGTCCCGACGACGACCGTGGCGGTCGAGCGGTGCTGGACCAGTTTCACGCCTTCCGCAGCCCGAATCGGTGTGCTAATACTTGAGGCTGACGGCACGGTCAGCGGGCACGAGCTGGGAAGCAGAAGGGGCGCATGCGGGATCGCGGTAGGAGCGACCTTCGCCGTCGCCTGCCGGATCACTTGGCGCGTCGCGAGCAGATCGTTGATATTCCGTGGTGGTGCTGTCCCCGACGTGCCGGTTCCGGCCACCGCACTGCCGCTCAGTGCTCCCGTCCCTGTCACGGCACTGCCCGTTGGAACGGTCGGTGAGCCGGACGCGCCTTGTGCGGCAGTGCGGAACAGCAGGCCAGCGCCCAAACATGCTGCGAGGATGATCGCACCGACGAGCAATCGCGCCGGGAAGATTCTCTTCGTGGTCCACGTATTCATGTTCCAGTCCTCCTACTATGTAGGCGTAACAGCATGCGAATCCTAGCGGGCAGGAGCGCTGGTACCATCAGGCAGCACGGTATCACCACCAGCCACCGGGATGAGCAGCGGGCGGTCATGGGTCACCGTTGCCATCGCCTGCCGCAGTGGAGGTGACAGGGAGATGACGGGGACAGCGTCACTTCAGCCCCGTCTGCGTCAGCCCGGCGATGAACTGCCGCTGCAGGACGGCGTAGACAATCAGGACCGGGATCATGATGACAATTGACATGGCGAGCGCCTGGTTGTAGGCACTGGAATATTCGCTGAAGAAGAGCGCGATCCCCTGCGGCAGGGTGCGCAGACTCGCGCTGGTCACCACGACGACGGGCCAGATGTAGAGGTCCCAACTGCCGAGGAAGCTAAAGATCGCCACTGCGGCAAGGGCGGGGCGGCTCATCGGCAGCACGACACGGCAGAGGATGCCGAGTTCCGAACTGCCGTCCACCCGCGCCGCGTCCAGGTATTCGTCGGGGATCGCCATGATGTGCTGGCGCATGAGGAAGATGCTGAAGGCGTTGACGGATTGCGGGATGATCAGCCCCTGATAGGTGTTCAGCCAGCCGAGGTCGCGCACGACGAGGTAGAGCGGCACGAGGATTACCTGCACGGGCAGCATCATCGTGCTGAGGATGGCAAGGAAGACGATATTTCGCCCCCAGAACCGGTACTTCGCCAGCCCGAACCCCGCGAGGCTGGAGACGACGAGCGAGATGAACGTGACGGCCCCGGCGACGAAGAGGCTGTTGAAGAAGTAGCGGCCGAAGGCGTTATGCCGAAAGGGCGTCGTGTAGTTCTCGAAGTGCAGCGCCCGTGGGATCCACTGCACGGGGATCGTGAAGACCTCCCGGTTGGCCTTAAAGGACGCCGACAATGCCCACACGAGGGGAAAGAGGATGAGCAGCGTGCCGACGCCCAGCACCACATAGGTGAAAACCTGCCCGATGATGCGGGAGGGCGCGGGGGCGGCGCGCCGCAGTGCGTTTGGTGTTCGCATCTTCATACCTCCGAGCGGAAGAGGCGCATCTGGACGAGGGTGAAGGCCATGACGAAGACGAAGAGGATGACGGACATCGCCGCCGCCGTCCCCATCTTGAGGAAGACCAGCCCCGTCTCATAGATGCGCACCGCGAGGACGCGTGTCGCGTCCGCCGGGCCGCCGCCCGTCATGATCCAGATGGCATCGAAACTACGCAGCGCGTTGACGATCGAGACGACGACGACGAAGAACATCGTCGGCTTGAGGAGCGGCCAGGTGATGTGGCGAAACAAGGCCCACGCGCCCGCCCCATCGAGGCGCGCCGCCTCGTAATACTCGCCGGGAATATTCTGCAGGCCGGCGAGGAAGATGACGGCGTAGTAGCCCGTCGCCCGCCAGATCGCCATGATAATCACGGCGAGCAGCGCGTGCTGCGTCGAGTTCAGCCACGGGATGGCCTTTCCCAGGACCGGCTCGACGAAGACCGCGTTGATCGGGCCATAGGGGTGATAGAGGAGCGCCCAGATCACCGCGAGCACGGCGAGCGGCATCATCACCGGCGCGAAAAAAACGGTGCGAAAGAAGGTGCGCAGGCGGATGTTCCGGTTGAGCAGGAGTGCGAGGCCGAGCGAGAGTGCCCACGTCGGCGCGCTGACGCCGAACGCGTAGATCGCCGTGACCTTGAGGGAGTGGAGGAATGCCGGGGACGAGAGGAGATCCTGATACTGCGTCAGTCCGACCCATCGCTTCGGCGTCAGGAGGTCGTAGTCGAAGAAGCTGAGGTAGAACGCGTTGAACATCGGCCAGAACGCGAAAACGGCGAAGAAGGCCAGCGCGGGCAGGACGAAAAGGAAGCCGATGAGCGACTGCCGACGGCGATAATTCCAAGCCCGTACGACGCGAGGGGCGAGAACCTGCGCCTCACGTTGCTCAACCGTTGCCATGCGCGGCGCTCCATCCAGATCGCGGCGCAGCGCGTATCCCACACCGCGCCGCGATCCATGTCACCTATTTACTCGTGATTTTGTTGATGTCCGTGGCGGCCGCGTCCAGCACCTGCTTCGCGCTCGTGTTATTGAGGAGCGCTTGCTGCACCGCTTTGTGGACGACATCGTTGATCTCGCTGGCGTTCGGGTTGAGGAGGCGCGGGCGCGCGTACTGCATCTGATCGATGAAGACGTCCAGCCCCTTGAAGGCCTTCGCCTCCGGGCTATCGGTCCAGCCGAGGCGAGGCAGGGCGTAGCCCGAGGTCGTCAGCCAGCGTGCCCCCTGCTGCTGGGCGTAGTTAACGAACTTCCATGCCTCCGCTGTGTTCGGCGACTTGCCGTTCACCATCCACGCCCATGAAGAGAGCGAGACGACTTTGCGCTTGCCGTCCGACGCTTGCGGTAGCGGCACGATGCGGTAATTATTCTCGACCGGGGTGCCCTTGAAGGTCGGCGTCGCCCACGGCCCGAGGATCCACATCGCCACCTTCTCCTGCGTGAAATCCGCCATCGGATCCTGCGCGGTGGAGACGTTGACGCCCGGCGCGCCCGCCTTGTACTTGTAGTAGATATCCTGCATCTTCTGCAGCGCCTCCACGCCCTCGGCGTTGTTCAGCACGCACTGCTTTCCTTTGTCGTCGTCGGAGAGCACGGAGCCGCCCAGTTGATAGACGATGGGAGGATACTGCAACATCGTCCAGCCAGAGGTCAGCAGGTTCCAGCCAAACCCCTGCCGATCGAAACGGCCATTCGTCATCTTCACCAGTTTCGCGCCGGTCGTGCCGACTTCCGCCCAGGTCTTCGGGTAATCCTTGGCGGGATCGAGCCCGGCGTCGCTGAACATCTTCTCGTTGATCGTCATCACCCACGAGTTGTACTCGAAGGGCATACCGTAGATCTTGCCGTCCGGTCCCTTGAACGGGGTCAGGCTGTTCGGCACATATGCCTTCTCCAGATCGGCCTGGCTGGCGAAGCCGAAGGTGGACGGGTCGAGCGGAGCGACGACACCCTTACTCGTATATGTCGGGATAGTGGTGTCGTTGAGGTCGAACATGTCCGGCGCCTGCCCGCCGGCGAAGGCGGTCGCGATCTTCGTGAAGATGGTATCGTTCGGGATGATCTCCAGCTTGATCGTGACGTTCGGGTTCTGTTTCTGGTACTCGTCGATCAGGACCTTCGTGAAATCGTCGGCCGGGTTGTGATTGTGCTTCCAGAAGGTGAGTTCCACCTTCTTGCCGGAGGAAGACGCGGCGGTCGCCGCGGGCGCACCCGTCGCACCCGTCGCGCCCGTTCCGCCGGACGGCTTCGCCGTCGCCGTTGGGCTGCCACCACTTCCACATGCCGCGAGGATCGCCGCCGCGGCGCTTCCCGCGAGCGTCCCGAGGAACCGACGGCGGCTCAACCGATACGATGCAGACTGATGCGACATGGATGCCCTCCTCCCGCTTCCCGCGAGAAGATCGAACGACTGGCCAAAGATGCCGGGTTGCCCACCAGAACCGCTTTCGTGCCGTCCTGACCACTTTTGCGCCTGCTGTTGACCAGCGATGAGCCTAGCACGCAGGCGATAGGAGCGTCAAGGAAACGGTTACCCCACCAGAAATCTTGTTCCTACCTCTCACGCACATGTGGCATATGCACCGTCTGTCGCGATGCCACGGCCTCCTCAATCGCCGCCGCGATGCGCACGGCGGCCAAGCCATCCGCAGCCGTCACGAGTGGCGCGCGGCCGTTCCGGATACAGGCGATGAAGTGCTCCAGTTCGGTTTTCAGGATGCCGCCGGGTGTGCCGCCGTCAAACTCCACGTAGCGCATGGTATCCGGATAGTGCATCCCGTCCCGGTCAGCCACGCGCAGCCCCTGCTCCAGCCCCGTCACCTCGATGACGCCCTCGGTGCCGACCACCTCCAGTTGCGCGTCGATTCCGCTCTTGAGATGCGCAGGCAGAACCCAGCAGCTCTCCACGACACACGGCGTGCCGTCATCCAGGCGCATCAGTGCGAGGAGTGAATCGAGGTGGCCGATCGCGCCGAGCCGTCGGTCGCTGGCGTGCGCAGTGACCTGCTCGAACTCCCGGCCGGTGATCCAACGGACCAGATCAATATCATGGATGCTGACGTGCCACGGGAGCCTGACCGCGCTGCCGTAGCGCGCGGCGGCGCCAATCGCGCTGTTGCGCCGAGCGTACACATGGGCCACCGCGCCGATCTGACCCCGCTGCACCGCCTGTCGCACCTGGTCGTACCGTGGATCGAAGCGCAGGAGATGACCGACCATGAAGATGCTTCCCGCGCGACGCGCGGCATCGCGGATCTGCTCGCCCTCGGTGACGCTCATCGCCAGCGGCTTCTCGAGCAGCACATGGAGACCCACGGTCAGCGCGGAGAGCGTCGCCTCGCGGTGCAGAGTATCCGGCAGGCAAATGCTGACGGCATCCAGGCCGGGATGCGCGAGCAGGTTCTCGATGCGGTCGTGGGCAGGCACGCCGAAACTCGCCGTCGCGCGATGCCGCGTCGCCGCGTCGGTATCAACGACACCGGCGAGGCACACGCCCGGCATCGCGTCGTAGACGGCGGCATGGCGCAGGCCCATCAACCCCGCGCCGATCACGCCGACCGTGATCGTCTTGTCCTGCATCTGGCCTCCCTATCCCTTCGGCAGGCTGCTCGGCGTCGGCGGCAGCCACGCGATCGCGTTGTTGGGGATGACGCTCCGTTCCATGCGGTCGAGCGCCAGATCAATGTGACGTTGCCCCCCGGCAACGACGAAGAGCTGGTGGCCGGGGAACAGCCCGTCAACATCGAGCCGCGCCAGATTCGGGAGGGCGGCGCGATAGGCGGCGAGATCGGAGCCAGGCACGTTGATCAGGCTGATGAAGCCGCCGGGAAAGACCGCGTCACCGGCGAAGAGCGCGCGGTAATCGGGCCAGACGGCGAGATAGCAGGCCATGGCGATGCTGTGCCCGGGGACGACGATCGTCCGGATACGACAGTGCCCCAGCGCGAATTCGTCGCCGGTCGTGACGATGATATCTCCCTCGCAATGCGGATAGACGTAGTCGGCCGGATAGGTGCCGTTCTTTTTTGCGGCGATCAGCCCCAACTGCTCGTCCGTCCCCCGCGCGAGCAACGCTAATTCCGGCGCGGAGCCGACGATCCGGCAGCCCGTCGCCTCACGGAGCGCGGCAGCGCCGCTGGCGTGGTCGGCGTGGCTGTGCGTGAGCAGCAGATACCGGACGGCACGCGGGTCGTAGCCGTCCGCACGGAGATTGTCGAGCAACCGTGCCGTGTCGAGGCCCGCGCCCGCATCAATGAGCGCCAGTTCTCCGTCGCTTTCGATGAGATAGACATGACAGTCGTAGGGGTTCGAGAGGCCGATCGCGCCGCTGCCGATGAGGGCGATGTGTGGCGTCAGTTGCATCGCATCATCCCTCGATCTCGTTCGGCCGGACAGGGCGACGCCGCGCCACGGATTCGAGGATGGCGCACTGCGTCACCGTCACGCCGAGCGTCTTGCTCGCCGCGGTCATCGGCTCGGTACCGGTGGTGATGCTGTGCAGGAAGAGTTCGAGGGAGTGGCGAAACGCCCCGGAGAGCTGACTACCGACTTCATACGCGGTCGCGAGGTTGACCAGCCGGCCCTCGTGCTCGGTATAGAGTAAATTCTCCCAGCCCCGCCCGAGCGAGAGCACGCCGTCGCTCCCGACGATCTCCAGGTACCCATCGGCCACGGTCGGATACGTCGTGGGGTGGATCCACGCGCTGTGGAAGGTTGCCAGCGCGCCACTCGTGAACCGCACCATCGCCTCGACCGCGTCATGCACCGCGATCCCCCGCTTGGCGAGGACATACGACACGTCGTATGCGAAGACCTCCTCGACCGCGCTCGCGAAGTACCAGCAAACGAGATCGAGGTCGTGGCTCGTCATGAAGAAAATGGGCGACGTCTGCGATGCCCAGGCGATCATTTCCGTGGGCACGAAGACGGTGTCGTTCTTGATCGAACGAGCAATGAGTGGCGTCCCGATCGTGCCGGCCTCGATCCGCGCCTTGGCGAACGCGAATTCCGGGACGAAGCGCTGGGAGTAATTTACCTGGAGCAGCCTCCGTGCCGTCTCGGCGGCGGCGATCATCCGCCGCGCGTCGGCGAGATTGGTCGCCAGCGGCTTCTCCACGAGGACATGCTTGCCCGCCTCGAGGGCCGCGATCGTTGGTGCGGCATGCAGGTGATCCGGCGTGGCGATCACCACCGCGTCAACCGACGGATCGCTGAGCAGATCATGGTAGTCCGCATAGGCAGCGCCGCCGTATTTCGCGGTGACTTCCTCGGCGCGGGGACGATTGAGATCGGCAACGCCGATCAGGCGACTCCCCGGCAGTTCCGCGAAGACGCGCGCGTGGCGCGTGCCGAGGATGCCGGCGCCAATCACCCCGATGCCGATCGTGGCGCCCTCTGTCCGTTCCATCATGCTCCCTTCACTCCTTCCAGAGCCGCGCGAGGAGGTCGCGCAACTCGGGATAGCGTGCGTCAATGCGCAGGTGCGGTTGCCCGGCGGCACGCGCAAGCGCCTCGGGTTGCTTCAACGCCGAACCCGTGACCACGCAGACAATCCGCGCCTCGGGATCAACGCGGCCGGCGTCCATCGCCCGGCGGAGCGCCGCCAACGGCGCCGCCGCAGCCGGTTCAGCGGCGATCCCCTCGCGGCCGAGCCAGCGCATCGCTTCCAGGATTTCCTCGTCGGTCACCCCTTCCGCCCAGTCCCCGGAGTCGTAGATAGCGTTCAATACGCGCGTGCCACCCTGAATCGGTGCATCCGCCGCGATGCTCTGCGCAATCGTCTTCGAGGGGTCGCCGAACCGTTCGGCGCTCCGCGCACCCTGTTGGAATGCCTGGACGATATGCCCCGAAGCGGCGGGTTGCACCGCCGCCATCTGTGGCAGCCGGTCAATCCAGCCGAGGGCGTGCAGTTCGCGGAAGCCCTTCCACGCACCCCAGATGCCCCCGCCGGTGCCGACGGGATGGATCATCAGGTCCGGCGGCTGCCAGTCAAGCGTGGCGCAGATCTCGTAGGCATACGTCTTCATCGCCTCATGACGGATCGGATTGATGAAATTGACGAACTGGTAGAGGCCGTGCGCGCGGGTCGCCTCCGCGAGCATCGCCGTGATCTGCTCCATGCTGTCAAAGTCGAGCGTCGCCAGGGTCGCCCCGTACATGCCGATCATCGCGACCTTCGCGGGGTTGGCGAGGTATTCGACGAGGATGACCGCCTCTATCCCCGCCCGCGCCGCATAGGCGCCGAACGACGCGCCGGCGTTGCCGGATGTGTAGGTCAAGCCGCGAGTGATGCCGAGCGAGCGGGCGAAACTGATCGCGAGGCTGAACCCACGATCCTTGAAGGAGCCGGTGGGCATCAGTGCGTCGTTCTTGAAAGAGAGCCGCGAGAGTCCGAGGCGCGGGCCCGCGTATCGGGAAGGGACGAGCGGCGTCCCGCCCTCACCGAGTGAGACGGTCTGCGCGGGATCGCTGAGGGGCAGGAATTCGCGCCAGCGCCAGATCGTCCGCTCCCGATTGGCGAAGGTTTGCGGCGTCACCGCGACACCGAGGCGGGCGAGATCATACTGCACTTCGAGCAGCCCGCCGCACGCCGGGCAGGTGTTCAGCGGCTCCGTCAGCGGGAAGGTCCGCGCGCATCGGTCGCATTGATAGTGCGTCGCAAACATCAACCCTTCACCGCCCCACCGGTTAGCCCGGAGATGAGATAGCGCTGTAAGCCGACGAAGAAGAGGAGGGGTGGGATCGTGAAGAGCGTCGCCGCCGCCAGCATGTCGCTCCATGCCAGCGTGTACTCACCTTGGAATGAACTGAGGCCGACCGAGAGCACCCAGTTCGACTCGCTGTTGATGAGCGTGCGGGCGAAGAAAAACTCGCCCCACGCCACCATGAACGAGAAGATGCTCACGGCAATGATGCCGGGCAGGGCGAGCGGGATCGTCGTGCGGTAGTACGCGCCGACGTGCGAGCAGCCGTCCACCATTGCTGCCTCCTCGATCTCCGGCGGGATGCTGTCGAAGAAGCCCTTGAGCATCCAGATCGAGAGCGGCAGGCTGAAGGCGCAGTCCGCGATCACGAGGCCCCAGAGCGAGTCGAGCAGGTGCGCATTCTTGAAAATCACGTACATCGGCACGACGAGGAGCGTCGCCGGGAGCATCTGGGTAATCAGGATGACGCCACCCAGCGCGCCGTTGAGTCGCGTGCGGAAGCGCGAGAGGCTGAGGCCCGCATTCAGGGCGACGAGCAGCGAGAAAAGCGCGGTGGTGACCGCGACGAGCGTGGTATTGAGGAACCAGCGTCCGAGCGGCCGTTCGGTCACGATGCGGTGATAGGCGCCGAGGGAGAGCGGGTGGGGAATGATCTGCGGCGGCCAGACGAAGGCGCTGCCGGAACCGAGCGACGACGCGACCATCCAGTAGAACGGGAAGGCCACACAGATACCGACGATGCAGACCGCGACGACTTGCGCAATCGGCCGCGAGCGACGGCCCGAACGGTGGGCGGTGGGTTCGCGTCGGACGGCCACGTCACACCTCCCGATTAATGCGCGAGACGACGAACAGGTAGACCAACGTGAACGCGACCGCGATCACGAGCACCGCCGTGCCGAGCGCCGAGGCGTAGCCCGTGTTGAAGTACTTGAATGCCTGCAAGTAGGTCTGGATCGGCAGCGTCTCCGTTGCGCGGGATGGCCCGCCGCCCGTCATCACGTAGATGATCGTCACGACGCGCGTGAAAGCGGTGAGGATGAGCAGGAGGATCAGCACGATGTTCACCGGCAGCAAACCCGGCCAGGTAATGGAGCGGAACTGCGCGGCGCGGCCCGCGCCGTCCACCGCGGCCGCCTCGTAGAGATCGCGCGAGATCCCTTGCAACCCGGCGAGCAGCATCACCGTGGCGATCGGGTACTGCGTCCAGATCGTCACCAGCAGCACGGACAAGAGCGCGAGATCGGGCCGCTGCCGCCACGGGAGATTGTGCCCAATGAGGTGCGTGAACCGCAGCAGATAGTTCACCACGCCGTAGTTCGCGTCGAGCATCCACGCCCAGACGAGGACGGCAACGACCGCCGGAACCGCCCACGGCAGGATGATCAGCGTGCGCGCGGCAGCCCTCCCGCGGAAGCCGCGGTTCAAGAGGAGGGCGGTGAGCAACCCCATCGCATAACTGCCGACGACGGTTCCCGCCGTATAGACGACCGTCACGCGCAGCGAATGCCAGAAGTCCGGGTTGTGCAGCATCCGCCGGTAGTTATCGAGGCCAATGAACGTCGCGTCGCTCAGGTTGAGCAGCTTCATGTCGAACAAGCTGGAATAGATCGCCAGGCCGATCGGGTAAAAGAGGACGAAGCCGAGGACGATCAGCGCGGGCAGCATGAGCAGCAGCGCGATCCAGTTCGGGCGAAAGCGCCGTTCTGACTGGCGGCTTCTCTCCCGCGCGCGACTGGCAGGTCGCGCACCGGGAGTCTGGAGAACACGCGGCGTTGTCATCGGTCACTTGCCCGGTGTGATGTTCTTGCTCTTTTCCCAGTCAACCAATTGCTGTTGGAGCGCATCAAGGCCGTCCTTGACGGATTTGCTCCCGGTCCAGATCGGGGAGACGCCGTCCATGACGATCTGCCGAAACTCCGCCGCCGAGGGCGCGAGCATTGGCGCCGGCGGCGCATAGCCGAAGCCCGCCTGATACTTGGCGGCGGTATCAATCATGTCGGCGACCCAGGGATTCTTCTGCAGATACGCATCGCTCGCCTTGATGCTCTGACTGGGAAGTTGCACGAGGTCCTCCAGCCAGCGCCGCTGCCATGTCTCCTGATTGACCATGGCGATGTACTTCCAGGCCGTCTCCTTGAACTTCGAGTCCTTCGGGATGGTGAAGAACGCTCCCCCGGTGATCGCGGCGTGCGTCGGCGTCGGCGGTGCGGCGTAGCCCATAGCGGGGTAGAGGGTCGGATTTTCCGTCTGCACATAGGTCATTACCCACGGTCCATCGAGCATGAACGCGACCTTGCCGTCCTTGAAGAGCGCGCGGGCATCCAAGACCTTCATCCCGGTCGGCACGGTTCCGGATTGAATCAATTTCATCTGGAAGGTCATGCCGTCCACGGTCTTCGGGTCATTGGCGCTCGGCGTGCCGTCCGGCTTCGCCCAGTCGCTCCCGTAGCCGAGCACCCACTGCATCGTCGAAATGTAGGTATCCTGCACCTGCGAGGTGTCCATCGGGAAGACGAATCCCCACGCGCCCGTTTTGTCCTTGACGGCCTTGCATGCGGTCAGGAACTCGTCCGCCGTGGTGGGGACGGAGACGCCCGCCTTGTCGAGCAACTGCTTATTGTAGAGCAGCCCCTGCGGTGACGCCGTGAGCACAACACCGTACGTCTTGCCGTCGCGCTGCCCGACCTTCAGGATCGGCAGTTCCTGATTCTTCCAGGGCGCGCTATTCAAATACTCATCGAGCGGCGCCAGCAGCCCTTGCGACATGAGGCGCGGCATCATGTTCGTGAAGACGGGGTAAATATCCGGGATCGAGCCGCCCGCGATCTGCGTGGCGGTCTTGTCCTCGTAGTCGTTGGACGGGATATTCGTCGTCTTCAGCGTGATTCCGGGATTCTGCTGCTGGAAGGTGTTAATGGTGTCTTTCCAGTAATCGCCCACCCCGGCCTCACCGAGCATCCACGTCGGGTAGTCGAGCGTCCCCGATTGCGCCTTCGCCGCCGGCGACGCCCCGGCTTGGGATGTGCCTGCTGCCTGCGTGGCGACGGGTGCGGTCTGCGATGACCCGGACGAGGAGGAGTTGCCGCCGCAAGCGGCAAGCGCCGCGGCGACTGCGGAACCGGCCCCCAGTGCGGCACCGGCCTTGAGGATCCCACGGCGACTGATGCGCGGACTCTCTCGCCAATTCATCTCCCGGCTCCTTTCGATCATGCGACGGCTCGTCCGGCATGCTACCCACGAGCGGATACCCGGAAACCGCCACGACCATACCTGCCTCAGCCCTGGACGCTCTCGATCACTCCCTCCTGTCGCACGGCGAACGCCGGTTCGCGATCACCACTCCAGCGCGCGGAAGAGGCGCGCGGGATAATCTGTGGCCGGAGGAGAAGGTGGCGCGGGGGGCCGACGTACCGTCCCTCCACGCGGTCCAGCAAGAGCGCCACCGCCAAACGCCCGAGTTCCTGGAGCGAGGTATCAACGGTCGTGAGTGGGGGCTGCAGGTGCGCGGAGAGGTGGGTGTTGTCGAACCCGACGAGCGACACGTCCTCCGGCACGCGCAGTCCCGCCGCGCGCAGCGCCTGCAGCACCGTTGCCGCAGTCATGTCGATGCGCGCGAAGATGGCCGTGAAAGCCGTGCCCTGCTCCCGCAGCGCGCGCACCCCGAGTCGGCCGACCGACTCGTTGTCGGCGTCGAGTGCGGGGATCAGGCTCGGGTCTTCGGGGATGCCCGCGTCCCTGAGCGCCAGCCGATAACCCTCCAGATTGAGGTCCGGCCGCGGCCGCGACGCCCCGATATAGGCGATGCGCCGATGGCCAAGCTCGATCAGGTAGCGCACGAGTTCCCGCGCGCCGCGGGCCAGATCGGCCGTGACGGCGTCCGCATCAACTGCGGGCGCGACTCGCCCCGTAAAAATGAATGGGGTCTCGCGCTCCATCAGGTAGCGGTATGCCGCCAACGCGGGATCTTCGCCGCTCGGCGTGACGAGCACCCCCTTGACGTCCGGGCTCTCCGCGTAACGGAGGAGATAGCGCGCCTCGTCGGCGCTGGTGTATTGCGATTGTCCGACGAGCAGTTGGTAGCCGCGCGCGTTCGCCGCCCCCTCGATCGCCTCTGAGAGTTCCCCATAGTAGGGATTGGCCAGCGACGGCACGACCAGGCCAAGCGTGGCCGGCGACTCCTTCGCCGCCGGTTGCCCCACGAACGTGCCGGAGCCGGGGACACGGTAGAGGAGGCGTTCGTCCACCAGCATCTTGACGGCGCGCCGCACGGTCGTCCGAGAGACCGCGAAGCGTTCCGCGAGCTCGCGCTCCGAGGGAAAGAGGTGACCGGGAGAATGCTCGCCGGAGCGGACCCACGCGCGCAGGGATGCCGCCAGCCGTGGCGTGAGATGCGTGGTGATATGGCCATCATGTTCTTCCACGGGACCACCGATTGGTGCGGCCGAAGGCAGGGCCGTGCGGCATATAGACTTGGTCGCTGCACATGTGCTATACCATACCAGTATGATACCAGAAGGTATCACGGCGACGGCTCCCTGTCAAGAAACAGCCGAGTCTGACGCATACCCATCTCATGGGACACTCGGTAGACAGGCGTCGGGCAGTCGGTGGAACTCATCGAGATAGGTCAACGCCTGGCTGAGGATACTCGCGTTCCCCCATTGCGCGACATGCGTCTCCCAGCCGTCCGGCAGCAGCCCCAAGCGGGGCAGCCCCAGGAGTGTCAGCCACCTGAGGGCGAGCGTCAGTGCCGCCAGCAGCCGCGTCAGCCGCAGCGGGCAACGCATCTGTGCCGCGTCCATGCCGAAGCCGCTCTTGCTGTCCTTGAAGCGCTGCTCGATCCAGCCACGCCGCCAATACCACCGTGCCCAGAGGGCACCCGCCGCCCGCCCCGCATCCTTCAGGCTGGTGGCGATGCCGCCCAGAGGGCACCCGCACGGCTGCCTGGGCTGCTTCCGGCGCGGGTCGGCAGGCCGCTTGGCGACCCGCCAGCAGCAGGCGATGTTTACCCAGAGATCGCGCGGCCTGCCGTGCTAGAGGCCGTAGCGCACCTGCGGCAGCCAGCGTATCTGCCCTGGCCGCATCCCCACGTCACCCAGTTTCGTGCGCACGTCGCGCGCGTCGGTCAGGCAGGTGCCCTTGTTCACGCGCACGACGTCGTCCACCGCGTGCTCTTGGAGGAAGGTGAGGAACGGCGCGCGGGCGACGCCGCGATCAGCGAGCACGACGGAGCGCACCCCGGATGGCAACACAGCGATCACCGCCGCCAGGGCTGCCTCTTCCCGCTGATTCTGGCTGCGATCGGCAGGAAGGTGGTCGCGGTCGTAGGCGAGGTGGACGAGGGGCAGGGCACACCTGTGCAGGGGCACGGCGATGCGCGCGGGTGCCCTCTGGGCGGCATGATAGCGCATCTGCTGGCCGGTGGGGAGGGTGATCTCCCACAGCGTCCAGTCGATGGCAAGACCGAGCCACCGCAGGGGAGCGCGGGCGGCGAGGGTGTGCGTGAGCATCGCCGTCTGCACGGCGAGGGGATCGAAGCGGGGGCTGTCGAGGAAGCGCCAGAGCGGGTGCCCTCTGGGCAGTATGAGGCGGTGGAGCAAGTCGTGTTTGGGGCAGGTGACGCGCCGTTCGGCGGGTGTGGGGAAGGCGCGGGCGAGCGCGGAGAGGCAACCGGTGCGTTTGGCGAGGAGGGCGCTGACGAGCAGGGCGCGATTGGTGGCCTGGGTGGGCACGAGCGTGGGCAGAGCGGTCTTGATGGCGGTGAGGAGACGGGGATACCATGGCATGGCAAAGCCTCCTTGGCGAGGGAACGGTCCGCCAACCAGACCCTACGCCCGGAGGCTTTGCGCTTCAACCCGTTGGTGGGTATGCGTCAGACAGCCGAGTGGACTTTAATGAAGTGGGTGTTCGCCAGGCATTTCATCATGCGCGGCCCTGCGAGCGCACCCAATCACGGATGCATTGCTGGTGCCGCGGTGGTTTGGTCGATTCGCTGCGCCCACACGCGCCGCACCCGCAGGTCGGGGCTATCCGCCGTCCCGGTGAAATAGATATGATCCCCGACCGCCAGATGGCGCGCGGCGCCCGTTTCGGACGTGCCGTCGTGGTAGTGGATCATCGTCTCCGGGACGATCACGAGCTCCCGCTCGACATCGCCATCCCGTCCGGTATTCGGGGCAATTGTGACCGTTGTGCGCCCTATCACCGTGATCGTTCCGTACTACGTGAGCATGTTCGCGTTCACCCACCGCGCCACACGATCCCCTCGCATGTCACGGGAGAACCCTGCTGCCACGCGATCCCCGGTCTGCAGATCGGTCCACCGCGCCGCGCAACTGCCCCGACAGATCTGCGTATTCGGCGCCAGGACGAGGCGCAGGTCGTCCGGCCCCGAGGCGGTGAGCTGCATGGTCGTCGCGGACACGGTCACGAGCGTGCCGGTGGCAAAGCCCGCTGTGGCTGCCGTAGTACCGGCAGGGGTTGCATTGGTGCCCGATGACGCACCCGTTTGGGCACGGCCGACGAGGAACAACGCGATAAGCGGCAATTGCCAACGGCGCAGCCAGTCCCCCTTGTGGCGGGCAGCGAGGATCAGGCTGAGTATGCCAACGACGAGGACGCGGGCGCCTCGACGGGTATGTCGTCCATGCCACATCATTGCCGTTCCCCGCTCCTTCAGTCTTCCTCGGAATACGACGCGCCATCACGCCGGCGCGCTCGCATCCGCGTGTGCGTGCATGCTACGGCGCCGGGGTCGCCGTTGGGCCGGGCGGCGCGATAGGGAGCACGACCGGAGTGGGCGTATACGGTCCCATCGATGGCGCGACGGTCGGCGCATAGTCTTGCGGCGGGATCGTGGACACGGGTCCGACCGAGGGGAAGGGCAGGGGCGTCGGCGGTGGCCCACTCACCGCCGCGGGTGCCGACCGCGTGGCGATCGGCGGTGCGGGGGTCGCCGTCGGCACGGGGCCGGGGAGGGTCGGCCCCGGCTGAGTCGCCAGCCCTTCCGCCTGCACGCGCAGTTCCCTCCGATTCTGCCCCGGCGCTTCGAGAACCGTGAGCAGCCCCTGGTAGCCGTCCCCGCCCGGCAGCGTCCACGCGCTCCACGCGTACGGCCCGTCCCCGCCCCCCGCGACGCGCGTCCAGCCTGCCGCCTGCACCTGCTGCGCGTAGAATGCTTCGAGATCTGCCGCGCGCTTGTCGGTCAGGGCGGTCGCCTCCGAGGTAAAGCGATTATTCCCGCTTCCACTCCCATTCGGCTGCACCTGCACACCCGCCGGTGGGGCGAGGGCGGGCAGCCGTCCCGATTCCGGCAGTGGTGGCGGGCCGGGTGCGGTCGGGATGAAGCACGGCCCCGGCCCCGTGGCATCAATATGCACCCGCACATCGGCCTGCCCGCTCGCTTCGGGAGCGGCTGTCACGGTCAGGAACGGGGCAGCGCCGATCTTCTGGCAGAAGGTGGCGGCGGTATCGTTCGGTGCGGCGGCTTGGAAGCCGCCCCCGAAGGGGCCGACTGGCGGCTTCGTCCAGCCGAGGGCGGCGAGTTGCTGCCCGTAGACTTGCAGGATGTCCGCGGGCGTACCGGGCGCGTCGAGAATCACGTCCCAGAGCACGGCATCTTGCCCACGCCGGCGCACGACGCTGCCAACGACGCGGCTGTTCGGCGGCTGCGGCAAGGCGAGGGGCAGGTCGCTCGGCATCTGACCGGGGAGCAGATCGGCGGCCTGCTGCTGACTCGTGGAGCCACTACCGGGCACGGTGAGGAAGCGCCCGACGAGTGCGCGCAACGCGGCGGCATCGTCCGCCGGATCAGCATGGGCGATGGCAGGCCCACTCCGGCCCGATGTTGCCACCACCACGAGACCGAGCGCGATGCCCACGAGGACGATGCTGCCGACGTTCATTCGTTTCCCGTAACGCACGACATTCCCTCTCTTCCCTTGCCCCGAGAGGGATCATCCTTCGGGGTCACGACCTTTGCCATCGCGCGCTCCTGCATCAGGAGGATACTGCGGGAGGTCTCCTCATCCGAGGGGTAGTGCCTGATGGGGATCGTACCCGGTGCGCATCATCACGCGACCCGTGTCCACAATGACGTTGCCACCCTCCATGCTGATCGGCATCCAGTCGAGCGGGCGCGCGACGAAATCGGCGGGGCGATTCGTCGGCCCCCTGAGGACCGTTCCCATTTTCCCGTCATACAGCGCGCCACAACAGGGGCATCCCAGTTTCCCACCGAGCGCAGGGCTGGGTGACGGCACCGTGCAGCCCTCCACCGGGCACTTCCAGTAGACCGCGATCATTGTATCGGTCGTCGCCGGGAGCAGGTAGAACCGACCGTCGGTGTTGCGGACATACTGCTGCGTGGCGAGTGCCGCGCGGATCTCCGTGATGCTGCCCGCGTTGACCTTCGTGCCGAACGCCCCGATGCGTCTGGCGGCGGGGGTCGTGGTCGCGCGCGTGATATCACATCCAGCGAGGGGCGCGGTCACGGCCGTGCCTGTCGCCCAGCCGAGCAGGGTTCGTCGCGTGGAGCGGCGTGGCGTCATTGACTGCATCGCTGCGCTCCTTCGCTCAGTTCACTGGACCGACGCCACGATCCGCCGCAACTGATCGGGCGTGTAGCGCGCCGGGTTCGTCAACGTCAGCGCGACATCGCCCTGTGCCCACGAAAGCGAGACCCATTCCTCGCCCCTGCGCACGATAGTCACGTCATGCCCGCCAATCATCTCATGCGCCGCCTGCGGGTCGGGGGTCGCCACAGCGGGGGTTGCGGCCTTCGGCGTCTCCCGCAGCGTCATCAGCGCCTGGCTCGGCGGCGTGTCGGGATGCGGGTCGAAGCCGAGGATCACCCCTGTGCCGGTTCCCGGCTGGGAACCGGGGATCGGTTGCTCGCGCATGGTCAGCGGTTCCGGTAGCCACGCTGGGCGCAGGATAGTGAACGGCGGGGCGGGGATCGCCGTCGGCGTCGGGCGAGTAGTTGGCCGCTGCGTCGCGCCGAGGTCCGCCGTCTTCGACAGCGACGCGGCAATCGTCACGAGGTCCTCCTTCGTCTCATTGGAGCCGGAGAGGGCAAGATAGGTCCCTTCCTGCTGCCACCAGAGGATTGGTCCGCCCGTTTCCGGCGTCCCGGCGAGGAAATGCGCGGCGACGCCGTTCGGCAGCGTCAGCGGCGTGCCGTCATGCTTCGGGGACAGGCCATCCAGGCAGCACCCCGCCGGGCCATTCAGGATGGAGAGCGCCTTCGTCCCGCCCGCTGTGTGATAGTCGATGCGCACCATCGCCTGCGGCTGATCCCCGCCGACAGGCGGCTCCGGGATCAGCCCCGCCGGGACGGCGCTCGGCACGAAAACCGGGAATGGCATCTGCTGGCGGATCTGCGCAAGCGTGAGCGGGGCCGGGGTAGGCAGTGGCGCGTGGCCGCCGGGCACGGGCGCGAGCGAGAGGGCGATGCGGAGCAGATCGTCTTTTCCGAGCACGAAGCTGCCGAGGCCGATCCGCACGCCATCGCGCACGAACGTCAGATTGGCGCTCCCACCGGTACCGTCGGCATTCCGGACACCGGGGCTGTACCAGCCCGCGATCGCACCGACCTGGACCGCCTCCGATTGATTGGGGATATCGGTCACGTCGCTCGCGCTCGCTTTGCGCTCGGCGATTTCGACGCCATATTGGCTGGCGGGGGAGTTCGTCCCGGCCTCGGTGGGCGAGACATAGGCGAGGAGAAGGCCCGGGACGGGCGGATCGAGGTGCGGCTGGCGCGGGACGAGATCTGCGGGGACATCCTGTGGCACGAAGAGCGGATAGTCGGCCTGTTTCGCCAGCGCGTCGAGTTGCTGCCGGTATTGCTCCGCCGTCGGGGCGGGCTGGGGGCGGAAGTCGTGGATGGCCGCGCCGGGCGGCGGCGTGTAGGTGAAGCGGGCGGGATCAATCGGCGCGTTGTACTGCACGCTCGTCACTTCCCGCGTCGCGATGACCTGGTTGTCGTGCGTTGCATACGTCACATCCTTGAGCGTGAAGAAGGTTTCCCGGTCTACCCAGAGCCGCCGCTTCCCGTTGTACTGTGCGCCGTCGGCGGACGGGCATTTCGTCGGGCCGAGATCGATCACATATGCGGCCCGGCCCGCGACGCGCTCATCGCCCTGCACCGTCAGGGTGTAGCAGCTTCGGGTGGCGGCGAGCAAACTGTCGAGATTGGTGGCAGACTGCCCGTACTGATTCCGGTAGCGCAGGTCGGTCATGCCGTCCTGGCGCGCGTTGGCGAGGTTGATCTGGACATCATTCCCTTGCGCGCGCCACATCGTCGCGCCGTCGCTCATGAGCGTCCAGGCGGTGTGACTGGCCTGGCCGCCTGCGGGAGTGCGTGGCGTGTAGGTGTCCGTTGCCTCGGTGCGCCAGCGATCCGGCGCCTGATACCAGCGTTGCGTTTCGTCGCGCGTCTCGCCGACCGCTGCGCCAGCGGCGTCGAGGCGCTGTGATACCGTCGTTTCGGTGAGCACGACGGTCAGCACGGTCCCCGCTGTAGACGACGGAGGGGCGGGCGTCGCCTCCCGTGTCGGAACGGATACCGGTGATGTGGGCTGCGATGCCACGATGGGCGCTGTCGCGGGCACGGCGACCTCAGGGCGATCGCGACAGGCGGTGAGCATGACCAACGCCAGCACGGCGACCAGTACACCCGCGCGTCTGCTTCGCTGCCACCGCCGCCCCATCACATTCCTCCACCCATCGGCTGCGCTTCCCTGGAACGCCACACGCTTCTACCTCCCCGCATCCGGGGTCTGGATCAACCGGCCGCCCCGGTAGCTGGGAAACTCCCGCGCCGCCTGGATCGCGAGCGTCCGGGCATCGAGTCGCTGGAGGAGGGAAGGGACGTCGGGGAGCAGGATGTGGCTGTCGCCCTCGCCCTCTTTCGGCCCGAAGACGAAGATGTTCTGCCCATCGGGCGCGGGAAGCACCCAGTTGATCGTTCGCTCAGGCAAGGCATTGGCCGTGATCGTGTTCCGCGTGAGGTCCAGCCGCGTCAGGCCGAGGCTATGGAAGGTCTGCGCATCGTGGTCATCGAGCAGGGTCTGGAAGCCGGAGAGATACAGGGAGCGTCCATCCGGCGCGTAGATGGCATCGCGACTCGTTCCGACGCCGGGGGGACCCTTCGCGGCGACGTGCTGCGGGATGAGACCCAGGACGTGCAGCAGGCCGGAGCCACCCGTGAGACTGATGGTACGCGCGATGGTGAGCCGCTGCGTGTCAATGAGCGTCACCCGGTCCGCATCGGCATGGGCGATAGCGATCTGCCGACCGTCGGGGGAGAGCGCGATCCCCGGCGAAAGTGCTGCCCGCACCGCTTCGCCCTGCATCATGCGGCCCGTTGGCCAGCTCCCTGTTGTCACCTCCGGGAGCGCGAGCCGCCCGCGTTCAGCGCCCGTATGCAGGTCGTAGGCGATGAGCGAGATGGGCCGGGGCCCCGGCGCGGTGGCGGCAGGCGCTGCGGTAATGAACCGATAGAGGGCCTGCGCATCCGCATCAATGAGGGTTGGCAGGTAATCGTTCGACGGCGCGGCGTTTACCGTAGTGAGGACGTGGCCATCCGCCGTGTCCAGCACGTCCCACTCGTCCGGCGATGGATTGCCGGACGGATATGGCTGGACGACGAGCCGGGCGCCGTCGCGGCTGAGGCGCGTGCCGAGCACCGGGGCGGGAGGATGGAAACTTACCCGCGCCGCACCCGTCCGGTTATCGCGGACCGTCACCGTTGTGTCGCTGGGCGTCGAGTACGGCCCATCCGTCCGGGCGTAGTCGAACGTCGCCAACTGCGCGCCGTCCGGCGAGACGGTCATGAAGCGGGTGGCGAGGCTCAGGGGAGGACGATCCTGCCGATCACCGAGCGTCTGGGTGTCGAGCGGCACGAGCGTCATGCCGGGCGGTAACTGGTTAGGGGGATGCACCTCGAAGAGATAGAGATCGGTCGGCGGGCCGACGCGCTGCTGCGCGGTCGTCCGTGACGCACCGCAACCACTGACGAGGAGTGGGATCAGGCCCAGCATGCAACCGATAGTGAAGAATCTCCGCATCGTACCCTCCCGTCGTCTCCATCATCGCGCGTCCGCTTGCATTACTTCCATTACAGCATATCCGCCGCATCGGTTCCCGCTTTTGCCACGGTCGTCGCTACTCCGGTTGGTCGGCGCGACGTTCATCGTTCGGGGATGAAGGTGTGACGCGGATCGGGTTGCCGTCTGCATCGCCGACGTAGGGATGGCCGTCCTCGTTCAGGTACATGTAGCCGATGGGATTGCCGTCCGTATCCACGGTGCGGTTGCTCCCCGTGTTGTACGACTCGCTCCGCATTACTGTGTCGATCTCTCCCGTGACCTGATCGGTCACACCGAGTTGCCGCATTACCTGCGCGGGCCAGTCGTCACTGCTGATGATCGCAAGCAGGATGTGCTCCGGACCGACAACGCTCTGGCCACGCTGTTTGGCTTCCTGCCTGGCGCGTCGGAGCACTTCCCAACCCGCCGGGTTCATCTCCATGAGGTGCAGGAGATTCTTCTGCGCCTCGTGCTCGATCGCATGCTGACATGTCTCGGAGAGCGGGATGCCAAATCGCCGCGCCGCGTCGAGATGCGTGAGCGAGATGTCCACCGTTACCTTCGCCATCATACCCTCCATGTGCGAATCCATGACATGCCCTCGTGAAAGAAAAGCCCCCGTTGGTGGGAGAACCGCAGGGGGCGGGGAGTGGGGAAGTGGTGGTGGGGAACCACCAATGCGAGAGCAGATACTACGGTATCCTGCTCTCATCCTCTTCAACGAATGAATACCGGCAAACCGGACAGGTCCGTGCAGGCGGATAGTCAGTCGCTTCGGGCGGAGGGGCCGGTCAATCCTCGAACTGGCTCGCGACCCGATCCGCCACTGGATTTTTTTAGCCATTCGGTGCATACACGACGAGGGCAAGTTTGGTCTCTGGTGCGAGTGGCATCCCCGGCCCCAGTGGAGTCCTGGTGTCGCGTTCGACGACCATGGCAACCCGATCCGGCGTTGCTGTCCCGACAAAGGGGGGCCGGGTTGCGTAATTGGTCACTTCCACGTCCACGAAGCCGCGTCGGATAAGCGCGTCTCGTGCCGCATCGCCACCCAGCCCGATGACATTCGGCAGTGGGATCGTCGGGTGACCGGGGATCCTCGTGATCGGCAAGGGAGTAAGGGCAACGACCCTGCTTCGGGCAGTGTCGGTTGGCGTTGCGGTGCGTGTGGATGCTGGGGCAAGCCGCCCCACGCCGTAGCCGACGAGCAGGAGCGCGATGCCCATACATACGAGGCAGGGGATGCGCGCACGCGGGCTACTCATCGCCTTTACTCCCTCCGTACCGGGAAACCGATCCCATCCCGCCTGCTCATGCCTGGCGTTTCCGCCCCAACGCGTAACCACCGGTCGCCGCGACGACGATGCCAAGGCTCAGTATCGCGATTGGCCACGCGGGATAGACCGTCCGCGTGAGCACGGCGGCGGTATCTGCCTAGGGGATTGCCGTCGCTCCCGTTCCCGCAGCCCCGGTCGTCCCCCGTGCGATGGCGACCGTGCCGGGCGAGTTGCCCGGGAGATCAATCCCCTGCTGGGCGAGGATGCGCCGCATCGTCTCATCGCCGATCGGCGAGACGCGATACCAGTGATCGTCGTACGCCGACGCGCCGTTGACGAGGCCGATGTAATGGACGTAGCTGACCGCTTGATTCAACCCGGGATAGTAGCGTGCACGGTCGAAGGTACCGCGCTGCACGTCGTAGCCGACGCCAAGCGTGACTGGTGCAGCGATCGGCTGCGTCGGATCCATCAAGGTTGCGATGCCGAGCGCGGGCAAGGCAAGCGGATCGGTGACGATGATCGGTTTCGGCAGCCCCGGGCCACTGATCGTCACCTCGGTCGCCTGCCCGCCTGCGGCAATTGCCTCCGGCACAAACCCACCGAGCATGAGCAAGAGGCTGAACATGCCGCCGAAACGCGCCAATGCGAGCCATCGCTGCCGCATCCTGTTTGCTCCTTCCCGTTGATTTGACTCGTTGCGATCCAACATACCATGCCGCGCGCACTCCGCCGCTGGCGATTAACGACGATCGCAAGCGAGAAGTGGGACATTGTGCGCTCCCTTCCTTTGCTCCTACCCCGGCGCCGTTCGGTGTGCCCGTGTGTCCCGCGACAACGCGCGCTTCGGGATGACGCGCGCGACACACAGCCCTACTGCTAATCCGACGATTCCGGTGAGCGGCAGCAGCCAGCGGGGCCATGGCGCGTCCGCGCGGTCGGTCGCATTGACGGGCGCGGTCGCTTCCTGTGCGAGGTGGACGAGATTGGGATAGTCGCCGGGCACCGCGATGCCGCGCATCGCCAGGGCGGTGCGGAAGACCAGATCGCCGCTACAGGTCGCGCGATACCAGTGGTTGTCGAATTCCGTGCCGATCTGCCCTGGATCACCGATGGAGAAAACGGCCCCACAGCTCCCGCCCGGACTGGGATAGAAACGGACGCGCTCCCCGCCATCGCGCGTCATCTCATAGGCAAGGGCATTGCCTGCGGGCGGGGTGATGATCCTGGTGGAGTCCATGAAGCCGACAATGCCGAGCGTGGGCAGCGCCAGCGGGTTCGTCTCGCGGATCGGCGTCGCGATGCCCGGCCCGGTGATCTCCACCTCCGTCGGCACTCCCTTCGCCAAGGCGGCCGAAGAAAAGAGCAGGAGAGCAAAGAGACCGAGGCTCATGCCGTAGATGCGGGAAGAACGACTGATCATCCTTCGTCTCCTTGCTGCACCGTCCGCGTCGTGACCACGGGGAAGCCTGTCGGCGCCATGGGCCGCGAAGGATGTGGCGCACCGACATGGTCCGCCGGTTCCTGCGCCGGGCGGAGGCCGAGGAGGCGCTGCGCGAGTTGGCCGCCTTCCTGCAATTCGGCCAGAGCGGCCTGCAGATGCGCTCCCGTCACCACCATCTCCGCCCCTGCCATCGCGGCGAGCACCGTTGCCTTGCGCAGCAACTCTTTGATGTATGCGGGGCTTGCGCCTTCGGTCCGCGCGACGAGTGTGGCGGGTTCGACATCCCGCAATGTCAATCCCCGGGCGTAGAGCTCCAGCAACCGGCGTCGGCCCTCGGCATCCGGGAGCGGCAACTCGACGGCCAGATCAATCCGTCCGGGGCGCGCGGCAAGCGTGGGTTCGAGGATGTCCACGCGGTTCGTGGTGAGCGCGAAGATGACGTCGCAGTCGTCGCGCAGGCCGTCCATCTCATTCAAGAGCTCGAAGAGCAGCGGACCGGTGCGCCCGAACGGCTGGCCGCGCTCCTCAGCGATCAGGTCCACATCCTCCAACACGACCATCGCGGGCGCGAGGATGCGCGCCATCTGCACGACGGTCTGCAACAGCCCCATGCCGCGCCCGGTGGTGAGCAATACCGTCCGGTCCGGCATCCGGCCAACCAGATACATCACCGTCAGCGTCTTACCAACACCAGGCGGGCCGTACAGCAGCAGGCCGCGCTTGAGCGAGCGCCCGGCCGCCAGCAGGCGCGCGGATTGCTCGGCGAAGCCAACCGTCTGTCGCTCGATCCGCTCCAGCAGCCCCGACGGCAACACAACATCCGCGCGGGCGACGGGTGGTAGGGCGTGGAAGGCGATCAACGTCTGCGGGCCGGGGCCGAGCTGAGCCTGACCAAGCGAGATGACGTGCCCGCGATAGACATTCAGCCGCCGCATGCCGTCGAGCAGTGCGGTCAGAAAGGCCTGTCCATCTTCCGGCTTCGCGGCCAGCACCTCGATCCGCACCTTCATGCGCGGGCCACCCCGATCGGAGGGGCCAGTTACGAAGATAACCAGGTGTGCATCGCTATCCTCGACGAGATAGAGGCCGTACTGAACACAGGCGAGCACGCGGTCGTCGGCGAGATGGACGTTGACGTAGTCCACCGGCCCCTCGGCCAGCACCGGGCGACCGATGCCGCCAACGCGGCTCACGAGGTCGGAGAGGCTGAGGGCCATGAAGCGCTTGTTGTCCATCGCCACACCGACGAGCGCGGCGCGCCGCCTCGCGCCGCTCAGATAGTCGTCCAGCGCCACCTGAACGTTGGGGTGCTCGAAGGAATCGAACTCCTCCGCGATCACGGGCAGCTGGGTCGGGTCGCTGCCGAGATGCGCCTGAATCCGCTCGAGCAGCGGGCTGCGCGGCGGCGAGGATTCCGCGACGACGGCGTCCATGAATGCCTTAAAGGCGGTGCCGAAGCGGGCGGGCGAGAAATCATCAACCATCAGCGAAACCTCCTCTGCGGGCGCGCAGGTGCACATACTCCATAGAACGAATGGACCCACCTTCAACCGGACAGATCGCGCTACGGGACCGACGCCAGCACCGCTGCGAGAGTGGTTGCATCCAGCCCGTCGCGCCGGTCGCCCGATGCGATGAGGACGAGATCGGGCCGCTCCACGACGAGCCGCCCCAGCTGCAACGGCGGGCCGCCGTCCGCCGGGCGCGCCCCCTCGGCCGCCTGGTCAATGTAGACCGCGTGGTACCCGCCGACCATCATCTCGCGCGTCGCGCCCGGCGGCGCAGTGAGTGTGCTGCCGCCAGCCGCCTGGTAGGTGAGCGCGAGCGGCTGATTTGCGCCGGGGCGGTGGTACATGACGAAGACCTGGCTAGGCGGCATGCCGGGGTCGGGCTGGAAGACCGTGATGTCCGCAAGGGTGAAGCCGGACGGCACCGATTGCGGCAGCGCCACGGGGAAGGAGACGAGTTGACGCGCCTCGGCGAGGCCGACGTGCCGGATCGGGCCGCCGCCCGGACCCGGTGTGGTGATGACGGCGCGCGGCGCGCCGGATTGACCGGGCGGTGGCGCCTCGCGCACGACGATCCCCCGGAACCAGCTTCCCGCCGCGGACAGCGCGCCCGGCGCGACGACGAGCGCACCGAGCAGGCCGATGCCGAGCACGACCGCCAGCGTGATACCAACACGCCTGAATGCCGCGCGCGGGGGCCGTTCCGTGATCCGTCGCAGCACGGGCTGCACGACATCGAAGCGGGGTTCGCGCTCGCGCAGTCGCGCCAACAGTTGCTCCACGTCATCGGCCGCCGATTGTCGGGCTGCGGGATCGTCTTCTTCGGGTCTCATGGCATAACTACTTCGTCGAGTGCCGCATATACCTGGCGGAAATGTTCCTTCGCCCGCGTGAAGCGCTTGCGAATCGCCTCAGAACTGCCGCCAAGCATCGCCGCAGCCTCCGGGTAGGATACCCCTTCCAAGCCGCATAGGAGCAGCACCGCACGTTCGTCGGGGCGCAGGCGCGCGAGCGTCTGCCGCACGAGGTCACATTCCTCCACCGAGCCGGGCGGATCGGCAGAGACAACCCGGTCAATGCCGTGCAGCGAGACCCAGGCGATGCGGCGACGGCGGCGCAGGTGGTCGTAAGCGAGGTTGGTGGCGATGCGGTAGAGCCACGGCTTGAAGTGCAGCCCCGGTCGGGTGCGTCCGAGCGCATCATACGCGCGCACAAATGCCTCCTGCGCGAGATCGAACGCCACCTCACGGTCACCGATCAGGCGGAAGAGATAGCCGCCGATCGCCTGCTGGTAGCGCGTCACCAGCGTAGCGAACGCGGTATGATCCCCTGCCCGCGCCTCTTCGACCAGTTCCTCGTCCGCCCGACCTTCACTCACCCATACGCCACCTATCTTCTAAAACGAACGCAACGACGGAAAGCGGACACTCCCCGCCATATGTACCCTGGCAAGCGCGGAGGCAACCGTTTCCCCTCTCGTCACCGGCGCCACCCACATCTAGAGAAGATACACTCCCGCCGCCACTTTCGTGCAGTTCCACTTCCATTTCTACCCCGCGCCCTTCGCGTCACGCGAGGCGCAATTGCTCCAGCAGCGCGCGCGCAACGAGCTCCGGCGATTGCATGAGTTGGTGATCGCCATCAAGGACGACCCGAAGTTCGAGCACGCGTGGGATGACACTCCGGCAGGGATGCCGCGCTCGCGCGAGGAGAATGTCGGAGCAATCAGGGGGTGCAATCTTGCATTTGAGGATTTCGCAACGCGCATTGCCCTCCTCACGCACGATGAGGTTGCGGCGATCAACAATGAGTACGCGATCAAGCGTCCCGACCTGTTTCGCCCTGACTGATCTCCGCACGCCACGCCATCGCAGGGGATCGCGTCGCGGAAGGTATCACGCAGCCCAATCACACTGCCTGGTTCGGCACGACGTTTTTGCGGGTCGTCGTTCTCGCCGTGTCAACGACAACATTACCGCACTGATGCCACGATCTGCCGGAGTTGATCGGGCCTGAAGCGCGGGTGGCTGGACGGGCCGAACGAGTTAGTCGTCGGGGGGACATCATACGGGTTCGTCAGCGTCAGGAAGATCTCGCCCTGCGCCCACGCGAGCGTCACCCAGTCATCGCCGCGCTTCACGATCGTCACATTGCGGCCTCCAATCGTCTCATGTACTGCTCCGGTAGGTCCGTGGGTCGGAGGATTGTGAAGGCAGGCGCGGGGATGGCGGTCGCGGTCGGGCGGGAAGGGGGAATAGTCGTCGGGCCTGACTCCGCCGTCTCGGACATCGAGGCGGGGATGCACCTAAAAGCCGGTCGGTCGGTGCTCGCTGTCGCTCTGCCGGCTTTTAGATGCATCCTCAGAGTACTATTATTCGCTCTACGGATGCAACCATCGCTCGCGCGGGCTATACTTTTCCGGCAAGCGGTCGCGGCGAGCACGTAGCTGATCTACGCCAGAGGAGGCTTCCAATGCACGGAGAGTCGCAGCGTTCCCCATCACAATGGGGCACGGTCGGCGTGTTCTGGGTGGCGGTCCTCGCCGCCTTTCTCCTCTTCGGGGTCGGGGGTGGCGCACTCCATCTGGCGCCCGTTGTTGCGGGGATCCCCGCCTTCGGCCTAGTGGCCGTTGTATTCATTTATGTCATGCGCAAACAAGGGAGTGACGCGATCAAACCCGGGCCATAGCGAACAGCGGACCAGGCACGGAGGCAAGCACTCGTCGAGGAACTATGGCAGGCTTGATGTCAACAATCTGAGGGACGCCTCGCCATATGATCTGAGGCGGGCTTGCACCGGCGACGTTTGCACCTCTCCCGCTGCAGAGACATCGACGGATTCTGTGAGCGCTGAGGGTACTGCCTGATTAAGGGAACCGGTTTGACTCCTCCGGTGTATAACGAGGTGAATCACCTTGCGATTGAGGAGGCCGCGCCATGTGCCGCTCGCTTCGTGGGTTCCCACTCTTCGCCGCTATCCTCGAGGGTACGCTCGCCCTCCTGCTTGGTACGCCGGTCGCTGCCGCTGCTCCACGCTACATCATCGCCTCAGGCGCCCTCTTGCCACAACCGATCGTCCTGGACGATTGGCAAGAAAACCTCGCCCTCATGGGCGCAACGGTCGAGGATCCTCCCCCACCCACCGTCAGCGATGCGGATCTCGCGGCCCGTCCGTCAGTCGATCTTGCCCTGTTTTGGGATGCCACGATCTGGGAACCACTTGTCCTGCAACATGGATTGAGCAGTTTGCAGCCGCAAGATGCGAATCAACATGCACGGTTCTATCCCGCCATCGGTGCGAATGCACCGCTCTTTGTTGGCATGGCGGATGGGGTGTTCGGTCCCCACCGGATCGGTGTGCGCGGTCTTGCCGTGCTCGCACGGCACGGCGTGCCGACCCGCGTGGAACCCGTGTCCACGCCGGGAGGAGCGATACTCCCACTGACGGGGAGGGGGACGAGCAGTCACGGATGGCCAGCGACCCGCCTGCTCGTCGCGGTGATGATCGGCATGCTGTTGATCGTTGGTGGCCTGAGCTGCTTGCGGCACCGATGGCGACCAACTTTTCACCACACTGTCCGAGTATGAGAACGAAGATCCCTGACATGACTGAGCATCTTTTCCGGGGGCTGGTCAACCCCGGTTTCGATCGTCACGCGATAGATCGCCACCGGCGTCGAGCCCGCGACCCCGTGCGCTACTTCTTCCAGCCGGTATTCACTCAGTTTGGGTTTCTCTAGCAGCTGGGTGAAGGAGTCCGTGAACACCGGCGTCCCTGCCGCGATTGCGGCCGCGATCCGCTGACGCTCGGTGTCAAGGGTCCGGCAATGCCTTCACGGGCGCCACATCGCTCTCATAGCCAACCCACCGCACGGGGACGATGGTACTGCGCCGCCCCGTCGGGGTTGCCTCCACGATGGGATCGAAGAGATCGGTGATGATGATGCTCCCTGCTGGGACGACCGATTGATAGAGCGCAATGGCCTGACCCTCGATAGGATCGGTGAGACGCAGGCGATCATGCGTCACGTAGCGGTTGTAGAGATAGGACTCGTCGAGGGTGGATCGCCCGACCAGCAGACCGATCACGGTAATCCCGCATATCATGCCGCCGCCGATCCAGCGGGCGATCCGGCGCGGCGATGACGACACCCTCCTCCGCATCCATGCCACTCCCTGGTCAGCGCCCACGCCGATCAGGCACGCCATCAGCGGTATCAGCGGCATCAGGAACCGGATCGCCTGGAAGAAGTAGAGCAGGTACAGGCCGACGGTCAGCAGCGTGAAGAGCACGGCGAAGAGGGCCAGCTCCCGCGCTGCGGGGCGGCGATCACCCAGCAGCACGACGAGGCCGACGCCGAGCGGGACGAGGCATCAGCGTGGCGGCACGAGCGCGGGGAAGAGGTGAGTGTAGTACCCGATGTTCCCCCACGGCGTGAACCGCCCGCCACGCTCCATCAGATGGGGTCGGAGGGCGTAGGTAAGGGCGAAGGTCCGATGGAGCGAGGTATACCAGGCGGGGTGCCAGAAGCGGTACCCCGTCGCGGTGATGCTGCCGAAAGTTGCCCAGTTATAGAGCGCGAGGATACTTCCCGCGCATGCTGGCCCGCTCGCAAAGGCAACGAAGGCACGCCAGCCCTGCGCACGGACGCGGTGGGTCGCGACCAGCGCGAGCGCCACACTCACCACCAGCGCAACGTTCGTGAAATGCACAAGCATAGCGAATCCGCACGTCGCCCCCAAACCGACGAGGGCAACGAGACACGCACGGAGGGTAGTGGCATGGATGACAGCGCGACAGAGGAGAATGGCGCTCAGCGCGATCAGGGCGGTTGAGGCCATCTCGCTGAGGATGAAATGGCTAAAGATGACAAAAACGGAGGAGAGCAGCGCCGACACTGCTGCGATCACCCCGGCGAGCGGCGCGCTGACCATGCGTGCCAGCACATAGGTGGCAAGCGTCAATACAGCGTAGGTCAGGACGCCATAGATCCCGGTCGCAAGCGTTGCATGAGGCAGCCAATAGAAGGGCATGAGCAACAGCGGAAAGCCGAAAGGATACCGGGATGGATAGGCCCGGTGGAGCAGGGTGATATGGTAACCCTTCAGGTGCGCGAGGTTCTGCGCCGTGATCGTATATTCGCCCGCATCGGCATGGGGGACCAGCGAGCTTGCCCAGTAGGACGGCAAGAAGAGCATCGCTACCGCGAGCGCGAGCACGCCGAGGAGAAGGAAGAGTTCCGCACGGTCTCGCGTGTGGCGAATCGCCGATCGTACCATCTCGCCATCGTAGCAGGAGCGGGGGCGTAATCACACGCGGCCATATCCTCGCCTTTCCCGTCCGGTTCCGGGCGCGATATGCGCGGTTCCGAGAGGATGTCGGGGTTAGTGGGCCGAATCGTTCGAAGATGTGAGGAGGTCGGCGAAAGGGCCGTCCAGCGCCCGCTCGGCGACGAAGCGCCGCCGCTCCAGATCGAACACGCGGACGATGGTCCTCGATCGGGTTCCCCCGCCACTCGCCGCATCGCTGAGATAGGCGTAGCGCCCATCTGCGGAAAAGCCGTGCAGCGACAACGCCCCACCGACATCTGCATGATCGAGTTCGACCAGCCGATCCGGATCGACGACGGCCAACTGATGCCGCGTGCCGCTCCCGCCGCTCACCGTCCCCCTGCCATCATCCCGATAGGTATGGAGGATCAGCCGTCGGCCATCGGGCGAGAGCATCATCTCGTTCGCGGGGACGTCGAGGTGCGCCACCTCGCGCAGGTCGCGCGTCTCGATGACCTGTAGACCGGTCGGGGTCATGGTCTCGCGCCACCGGCCATCGGGCTGCTGTGTCGGCTCCGCATGCTGCCCGATCACGAACAACCGCGCGCCGTCGTTGCTGAGCACCGCCCACCGGTCGGTACTCGGCCCACCCTTCGCGGCGACACGCGGCATCAGCCACGCGGCGACGCGCCTTGCCAGGGACGTTCGCGGTCGAACCTCCTGCTGCGCGATGACCGTGCCACCGGCCAGATCGACGACGGTGATCGCGTCCCCGTCGGCATGGGCGATGTACAGCCGCTCCCGCGCGGTGTCCCATGCGAGGCCGGGGGAAAAGAGCGAGTAGAACGGATCGCTTGTCCCCATCTGGCTTTCCCGGAACTGGCCCGCTTTCACGCCGTCGAGGCGCAGATCGGTCGCGATACCGCCGC
>JBPCPB010000321.1:0-4261 GCA_050999735.1 Thermomicrobiales bacterium
GAGCGTGGGAGAACATCGCCCCACCCGAGAGACGCAGGCTGGAAAGCCTGCGCTACCACCAGATAAAGGAGTGAGACACTAATGGGCAGCATGATTCGCGCGGAGTTGTTCAAACTGCGGAAGCGGCCAATGACGTGGTGGATGCTCGGCATCATGGCCGCCATCACGACGCTCGTCTTCACAATCAACTATCAGATCGGCCACCACAGCAGCAACGCGACGACAGCGCGAAATTCGCTCGACCGTACCTATCTTCCGCAAGGCGTACACACCGCTCTCAGCGCGGCTGACTCCCTGTGGGGCATTCTTGTCGTGATTGCCATCGCGGTTGTGATGGGCAATGAGTTTCAGTACGGTACGATCCGCACGCAACTGGCAATGGGCCTCCGGCGCATCCCGTATCTTCTGGCGAAAGCGATTGCGGTCTTCCTTGCCGGAGTGATCGGCCTCGCGATTATCATCGCCTTCGGCATCGGCCTGAGCGCCCTCCTCACGGCGGTAGACGGCGCGCCGATGGTATGGGGTGGCGCGTTCGGGCAGGAGTTCTGGCAAACTCTCGGCGTGGAGTTACTTGAGGTCGCGACGCGATTCGCGCTCGCGCTCTTCATCACGCTGCTCACGCGGCAGGTCGTCGCCGGGGTCGCGGTCGTGCTCGGCTACACGATTCTGGAGGGCACAATCACAAGCATTCTGACAGGCTTCGGTGGCGGGTGGGCGAAGGCAGTAAATTTCTTTCTTACCCCGAACGAGCGCGCCCTCATGTACGGCCTTGACCGCTCGCAGGCTTTCAACAAGGAACTCTTCTCACCGCCCATCGCGATCGCGTTGCTCGCGGCCTACGCGATCATCTTCTTCGTCATCAGCGTCCTCATCTTCAACCGGCGCGATGTGAAAGGCGCGGCGTAGCACCCTGCGTAGGGACGATTCACGAATCGCCCTCCCCGGATCATCCGAATCTCTCCCGGAGCGCCTTGCCGCCGCAAGAGGGCGATTCACGAATCGCCCCTACGAAACAAGGGTAGAGCCATCTATGACGACATCGCTATTGTGAAAGAGTATGAGCGCTACGATCTATTGCGCCGTATAGCCGCCATCCACGGCCAGCACATGGCCAGTGACATATGATGAGGCGTCCGAGCAGAGGAAGAGCACGGGGCCAACGATCTCCGGCGGGTCGCCGAAACGGCCGAGCGGGTGTTTGGCGCGGAAGGCATCGTAGAACTCCGGCTCCTTCGCGACTTGCCGGGCGACCGGGGCCGTCGCGAAGACGCCCGGCGCAACGGCGTTGACGCGCACGCCGGTTGTCGCCCACTCAATGGCGAGCGAGCGCGTGATCTGCACGACGCCGCCCTTGCTGGCGATGTACGCCGGGTTGCCGGGATAGGCGATCAACCCCGCGATGGAGGCGAAGTTGACGATCCGGCCATCACCACGCGGGATCATCACGCGGGCAGCGGCGCGGCAGCAGAGAAACGTCCCGGTCACATTGAGCGTGAGAATTTCATCGAATTTCGCGCGGTCATAGCCGAGTGCCAAGCCGCGGCTGCCACCGCCCGCCGTGTTGATGAGGATGTCGAGACGGCCCCACTGATCCATCGCGCGCCGCACCATTCCATCCACCTGCGCCTCGTCCAGCACGTCTACCGACATCGCCAGCGCGTCGCCGCCCGCCGCACGCAGTTCACCGGCGAGCGTTTCCGCCCGATCTCCATCGCGATCCGCGATAAGGACTGACGCGCCGCTGGCGATCAGGCCATGCGCAATCGGCGTGCCGAGGCCACCACCGCCCGTGATGATCGCCGCCCGCCCATCCAGCCGCCAGATACCCGGTACCGTCTTCCGCTCGTCCATCTATCCCTCCTGTTTATCCCGTAAGATAGAACCCAAATGAACCGCAAAGGCTTCAAGAAGAGATTCAGCACAGAGGACACAGAGCAATTTCGTATTTTCTTCTCATCTCTGTGTCTTCTGTGTCCTCCGTGTGCTCTGTGTCCTCTGTGCTGAATCCTCTTTCTTTGCGTCGTTGCGGTTTTCCCAGTTTCCTTCCCTGTGCGCCATCATAATGTGAATGAGGCGGCTCTGCTATGCTGCTCTCGGAGAGAAAGGCGGTGGCATGGCGATTCGGTTGATTGCGCTCGATGTAGACGGCACGCTCCTGACTTCCGCCGGAGAGGTCTCGTCCGCTGTACGCGCGGCGATCCGTGAGGCGGTGGCGCGGGGCGTCCATATCACGCTCGCGACGGGCCGACGGCTCTATGCCGCACGGGCGATCGCGGAATTGCTCGGTTTCCGCCTGCCGCTCATCCTGCACGGCGGCGCGGTGATCCAGGAATCGTCCACCGGCGCGGTGCTCTACGAAGATGCGATCCCGCCCGACGTGCTGCGCGACGCGGTCGCGATCAGCCGCGCGCACGGCTATCAACCCATCCTGTTGGAAAGCCCAGCGCACGGTGGTCGGCTCTATACCGGCCCGGAGACGGCAGAAAATCGGGCGACGCGCGAATACCTCATCACGCGGGAGGGGTTGACGCGCACCGATGACGGCGCACTCCCGACGCTTGGCAACATCCTCAGCGTCGCGATGTTCGACGATGCATTGCCGCCCCTCCTGACGCTCCGTGACGCGCTGATTGCCGCGCTCGGTGGCCGGATCGGCAACCTGATTGACCGCCCCGTCACCGCAACCGCGAGCGTCAAGACCTTCGCGCTCGACCTCTTCAACGCCGGTTGCGGCAAGGGCAAGGCGCTCGCCCACCTCGCCCGACAGGAAGACATCACTCTCGCCGAAACGATGGTCGTCGGTGATTACCTGAACGATCTCGAAATGCTCATCGCCGTGCGCGATGGCGGCGGCATCGCCGTGGCAATGGGCAATGCTGAGCCAGAGCTGAAAGCCATCGCCACTGCCACCGTCGCCACCAACGACGCCGACGGCGTCGCCGAAGCAATCCACCGCTTCGTCCTCCAAGCGTCAGCAACAGAGAGAGAAAGCGAATGAACTGCAAAGGCGAAGGAGATTCAGCACAGAGGACACAGAGCGCACAGAGCGCACGGAGAGCACAGAGTAATCTCGTATTTTCTTCTCGTCTCTGTGTCCTCTGTGTCCTCCGTGTGCTCTGTGCTGAATCTCCTTTCTTTGCGTCGTTGCGGTTCTCCCCGGTTTGTCCATCCCCGGAGGTACCATGATTCGCGGGTTGATCTTTGATTTTGACGGGCTGATTCTCGATACCGAGTTGCCCGACTTCGAGAGTTGGCAGGAGATGTTCGTCGAGCATGGCGCGTCGCTGCCAATCGCCGCGTGGACGCCGCTGATCGGCACGGCGTCCGCGTTCGATCTCTACGACTACCTGGAGCAGCAGGCGGGCCGGACGATTGACCGCGCGGACGTGCGCGAGCGGCGGCGCGAGCGATACCACGAGCGGGTGATCGCGCAGGCGATCCTGCCCGGTGTTGAGGCGTGCATCAGGGATGCCAAACAGCGCGGCCTGAAGATCGGGCTGGCGTCGGCATCATCGCCGGACTGGGTGCTGGGGCATCTCGCCCGGCTCGGACTGCATGTCCACTTCGATACGGTGAAAACCTCGGCGGATGTCGCGCGCGTCAAGCCGGACCCGGCGTTGTACCGCGCGGCGCTCGATGCCCTCGGCCTCGACGCGGCGGAGGCCATCGCGCTGGAGGATTCTCCAAACGGGATCGCGGCGGCTGTCGCAGCTGGTCTCTTCTGCATCGCCATCCCAAACGCGATGACGCGCGACCTCGACCTCAGCGCCGCCGATCTCCGTCTTACTTCGCTCGCCGACCTGCCCCTCGCGGAATTGCTGCGGATCGCGGAGAATCATCGGACGGGAACCGACCGCACGCGAAAGGAAACGCCATGACCGCCACGACCGCACCGAACCCTGAGATCGTCGCCTTCGCCGACCCGCTCATCGCCGCCATCGAGCGCATCTTCGCCTGCCTCGATGGGCTTGATGCCGAGGGTTTGAACTGGCGACCGCCCGCGCCGCGGACGAACAGCCTCTACGTTCTCGCCTTCCACACGATGGGCAGCGCCGAAGCGGCGATCATCGGCGAACTCGGCGGCGAGCATGTCGAGCGGGATCGCGACGCGGAATTTACCGTCTCCGGCGATTCACGGGCGCCGCTCGATGCACGATGGCGCGCGCTCGAACCGCGCTTGCGCGCGACGCTGAACCGGCTGACGGCGGCAGACATGGAAAAAACCGTCCACCATCGCCGCTTCGGCGCGATGAGCGGACGC
>JBPCPB010000332.1:0-7598 GCA_050999735.1 Thermomicrobiales bacterium
GGCGCGGTCAGCGCGTGGAGACCTCGCTGCTGGAAAGCATGGTCGGGATGCTCGGTTTCCAGGCGGTGCGCTACCTCAATGGCGCGGGCGCGCCACCACCGGCGGGCAATCATCACCCGATCAACGCCCCCTACGGCGCGTACCGGACGAAGGATGGCTGGGTGATCCTCGGCGCGACGGGCGATAAACGGTGGAATGCCTTCTGCAAGGTCGTGGATGCGCCGGAGTGGCTGGACGATCCCCGCTTCGCGACGAACGGTGGCCGGTTCGCGCACAACGCCGAACTAACGGAACTGATCAACGCGAAGTTGCAGGCGCACACCTCGGACGAATGGGAGGAAATCCTCAACGCGCACGGTATCCCCTGCGGCCCGATCTACGACATGGCCCAGAGCCTCGAACACCCGCAGATCCATCATCGGGAGATGGTGGTTGAGCAGCCGCACCCGACGATGGGCACGGTACGGCTGCTCGGCCTGCCGGTCAAACTGAGTGAGACGCCCGGCGCGATCACGCGCACCCCGCCGCTCTTCGCCCAGCATACCGACGAAATTCTCCGCGAGATCGGCGTGACGGACGCCGAATTGGACCGACTACGCGCCAGCGGCGTCATCACCTCCGGCGCGGTGCCTGAGCACGCAGCAGCGGATGGCTGATTCCCCGGTGGTGGCGGGCTGAAGCCCGCCGCCACCATCACCTTAATCGTCCGCCGCAGCGCGTTCCGGCACGGCACCGGAAGCGATGACGCCGCTGGCGCGTAACTGCTCCAGTTCAGTATCAGTCACGCCGATCTCGCGGAGGATTTCGTCGGTGTGCTGGGCGAAGAGGGGTGGCGTGCGATGGATCGCGCCGGGCGTCTCGCTCAGTTTTACCGGCAGGCCGAGTAGCCGCACCATGCCCATCGTTGGATGTGGGCGCTCGACGACCATCTCCCGATGATGGATCTGCGGGTGTTCGAGGCTCTGCTCCATCGTGTAGATCGGGCCACAAGGGATGCCGTGCGCGTTGAGGATTTCTTCCCACTCGTCCGAGGTGTGCGCCTGTAGCTTCGCGTTGATCAGTTCCGTTAGTTCGGCATTGTGCGCGAAGCGGCCGCCGTTCGTCGTGAAGCGGAGATCGGTGAGCCATTCCGGGGCATCAACGATTTTGCAGAAGGCATTCCACCGCTTGTCGCCCGTCGCGCCGAGAATCACCCAGCCGTCTTTCGTCCGGTACGCGCCATAGGGGGCGTTGATCGGGTGGTGATTGCCCGCCGGTGGCGGCACGCCTGCGCCGTTGAGGTAGCGCACCGCCTGGAAACCGAGCATGCCGACCATGCTCTCCAGGAGCGATGTCTCCACGCGCTGGCCGCGCCCCGTCCGCTCCCGCGCCATCAGCGCGGCGAGGATACCGTATGCGCCGAGCAGACCGGTGAGGAGGTCAGCGATCGGGATGCCGACGCGCACCAGCTCGCCGCCCGCAAAACCCGTGACGCTCATCAGGCCGGAGAAGCCTTGAATGATGTTGTCGAGGCCGGGGCGGCTCGCGGCCGGGCCATCCGCGCCGAAGCCGGAGAGCGAGGCGTAGATAATGCGCGGGTTTTTGGCGGACATTGCCTCGTAGCCGATGCCAAGCGCATCCATCACGCCGGGGCGGAAGTTCTCGACCACGACATCCGCCGTCGCGGCGAGGCGGCGGAAGAGCGCCTGCCCCTCTGACCCCTTGATGTCCATCGCCAGCGACCGCTTGTTCCGGTTCGCGGAGAGGAAAAAGGCGCTCTCACCCGCCGTCGCCGGCCCGTTCTCGTCAAAGAACGGCGGCCCGGCCGCACGACCATCCTCGCCGCGCTCCGGGTTCTCGATCTTCACCACGTCCGCGCCGAGATCACCGAGAAACTGCGCGCATGATGGCCCGGCCAAATGCCGTCCCAGATCAAGCACCCGTACCCCCGACAGCGGCATTATCGCCCGCGCATCATCTCCCATGCCACGAATCCTTCCCTATCATCGAGCGAAAACAAACGAACCGCAGAGACGCAGAGGACGCAGAGAAGAGAGAAGAAGGGAAAAGGGAAAACAAAATGGATTTGTTCCCCTATCTTCTTCCGTTCCTCTGCGCTCTCTGCGTCTCTGCGGTTCAATCGCTTTCACCTACTTCCCCTGCCAGTTCGGCTTGCGCTTTTCGAGGAAGGCGCTGACGCCCTCGTGAAAATCGTCGCTCGTGTACGCTTTGACAATCAGGTCGCTGCTGTGCGGCGGGCGGCGATGCGCGAGAATGCGGCGCACCGCTTCTTTTGTGATCTGGATGGTCAGCGGCGCGTTCCCGGCGATCTGCTCCGCCATCTCCTGGACATGCTGATGCAGCATCTCCGGCTCGACGATCTCGCTGAACAGCCCAACGGTGTGCGCCTCGTCCGCATGCATGAGCCGGGCGCGGAAGATCATCTCTTTGGTCCGCGCCGGGCCGATTAAATCCACGAGGCGGGCGTACGCGCCGATATTCAGCGCATTGCCGAGCGTGCGCGCGATCGGGAAGCCGAAGCGGGAATCCGGCGTCGCGACCCGGATGTCGCAGGCCATCGCCAGCGCCGCCCCCCCACCGACCGCGACGCCACGAATCGCCGCAATCGTCGGCTTGATCAGTGTTTCGAGCGGCGCGATCACGGCATTCATCCGCGCCTCGTAGTCCAGTGCGTCTTGCTCGCCACGAAACGACGTGAACTGGCTGATGTCCGTCCCCGCGACGAATGCCTTTTCTCCCGCTCCCGTCAGAACGAGAACGCGGATATCCGCCGTCTCGGTGACATGCGCGCAGATGCCGACGAGCGCGTCGTACATCGCGAAGGTCATTGCGTTCCGCGCCTCCGGGCGGTTGAACGTCACCCACGCAACCGGGCCGCGCCGCTCGAACAGCACATGGGGGGTGCCGGTTTCCATTTTCGTTGCCCTTCCGCTCACCGCACGTATGCCAGTCGTATCCTCTGCCTATAGCAGATTGGCGCGCCGTTGACAACGGATGCACCTGCCGTACACTTGCCGTATTCTTGTTATTGTTGGCCGATAGGATGCGGTAAACACTCCATGCGGCGGACTCACGAAAGCGAGGGGACGATGAACCTTGCACGGTATGACGAACGACTCTCGTATGTGCATGGCGCGAGCGATGTGCCGCTGATTGGCTCGCCCATCGGCGACCTCTTCGACCGAGTTGCAGCGCAAGTGCCGGAGAACGAGGCGCTCGTTTCCTGTCATCAAGACGTGCGCTACACGTATCGGGAATTTCAGACGCTCTGCAACCGCTTCGCGCGCGGCCTGATGACGCTCGGTATCCAGAAGGGCGACCGGATCGGTATCTGGGCGACCAACCACGCCGAGTGGGTCGTCGCCCAATTCGCGACGCCGAAAATCGGGGCGATCCTCGTCAATATCAATCCAGCGTACCGCGTCTACGAACTGGAATACGCGCTCAACCAGTCAGGATGCTCCGCGCTGATTATCGGGCCGCCCTTCAAGTCCTCCGATTACGCTGCGCTCCTGCGCGAAACCTGCCCCGAACTCGATGGCGCCGAGCCGGGCAACCTCCACGCCGCACGCGTCCCCGATCTCCGCACGGTGATTGCCTTCGGTTGTGAGACGCCTGGCGCCTACCGCTGGGACGATGTGCTGGACAGAGCGGAAACCGTCTCGCCCGAAGAACTGGCACACGTGCAGAGCGAGCAGCAATTCGACGATCCGATCAACATCCAATACACCTCCGGCACGACGGGCTTCCCGAAGGGCGTCACGCTCTCGCACCACTCGATCCTCAATAACGGTTTCTTTATCGGCGAATACATGCGCTTCTCGCCTGCGGATCGGCTCTGCATCCCCGTTCCTTTCTATCACTGCTTCGGCATGGTGCTCGCGAATCTCGCCTGCGTTACCCACGGCGCGACAATGGTCATTCCTGCCCCCGGCTTCGATCCGAAAAGCGCGCTCGAAGCGGTCGAGCGGGAGCGTTGCACCGCACTCCATGGCGTGCCGACAATGTTCATCGCCGAACTGGCACACCCGGAGTTCGACTCCTTCGATCTCTCGTCGCTTCGTACTGGGATCATGGCCGGTTCGCCCTGCCCCGTCGAGGTGATGAAGCAAGTTAACGCACGCATGCATATGACGGACGTGACGATCTGCTACGGCATGACCGAGACCGCCCCCGTCTCCTTCCAGAGCACGGCCGATGACCCGATTGAGAAGCGCGTCAGCACTGTCGGGCGCGTTCATCCGCATGTCGAGTGCAAAATCATTGATCCCGCGACGGGCGCCGTCGTCCCGCGCGGCACGACGGGCGAATTGCTCTCGCGCGGGTACATCGTCATGCTCGGCTACTGGAACAACCCGGAAGCGACCGCGCTCGCCGTGGATGCGGGCCGCTGGATGCATACTGGCGACCTCGCGACGATGGACGATGAGGGATATGTGAACATCGTTGGCCGCGCGAAGGATATGATTATTCGGGGCGGCGAGAATATCTACCCGCGCGAGATCGAGGAATTCCTCTACCTTCATCCAAAGATTCAGGATATTCAGGTGATTGGCGTGCCGGACGAGAAGTACGGCGAGGCAGTGATGGCCTGGGTGATTCTCAAAGCGGGGCAGGACGCGACCGAGGATGAACTGTGCGACTACTGCCGCGCCCGCATCGCCCACTACAAAGTGCCGCGCTACTGGAAGTTCACCGATGCCTTCCCGATGACCGTCACCGGCAAGATCCAGAAATACAAGATGCGCGAAACCGCGACCGAAGAACTCGGCTTGGAGAAGGCAGCGGCAGTCCGCACAGCATAAAGATCATGACCTGACAGCAGTATTGATTCTGATGTTAGATCTGGTATCATGCACCCATGGGAACAAACGACCGCGCATTGAGGTGGATCGGCACGTCGCTTGACGATCTGAGAAAGTTCCCACTGGAAGTGCAAAGTCGTATGGGTTTCGCGCTTCGCACCGCGCAAGAGTGCAACATGGACCCAGATGCCAAAGTGCTACAAGGCTTTGGCGGTGCGGGTGTCCTTGAAGTAGCGGAACGCTTCGACCGCAGTGCCTATCGAAGCCATTTACACCGTGCGGCTGGAACACGCGATTTACGTGCTGCATGTGTTTCAGAAGAAGTCGAAAAGCGGCATCGCCACATCTACGCGGGATATTGACATGATTCGGCGTCGGTTGCGTGAGGCGGAAATGCTGGATGCAGCGGAGACCGCGAAACAACGAGGGGACCGACTATGATTGATGATATTCGTCTTGAAGACATCCAAGTAACTGAAAGTAGTGGCAATGTTTTTGCTGATCTCGGACTGCCGAATGCTGAAGAGGTCCTGGCAAAGGCTGAACTTGCCATCGCGATCAATCGCATCATGGAAGAACGGGGATTAACCGAGCGTCAGGCCGCGCTTATCCTCGGCACAAGCCAATCCCGCCTTCACAATGTGCGCCGCGGTCGCCTCATGGGGGTGTCCACCGACTGGCTACTTCATGCCCTCAACAGGTTTGGGCTTGACGTTGAAATCAATGTTACGCCCAAACCTGTGAACCGGACGCACGCCCGGACGATTGTCGCCGTCCCGGTCAGTGCAGGTACAAATCTCCGATAATATCGAGCATACATCGGTGCGGTAGAAGCAGAATGCCGTACGTCACGCGGTCTGCCACATCATCAGAGATCGGCGAGGCGGTCCTTCCATGGGGTCGCCTGCTCGTAGGCGTGCGCGACGCGGAGGCAGATCTCCTCACCGAGGGCGGGGCCGAGGACTTGCAACGCGATGGGCAACCCATCCTTAAATCCGCAGGTCAGCGAGATACCGGGGATGCCAGCCATGTTCGCGGGGATCGTCAGGATGTCGTTCAGATACATCGCCAGCGGGTCCTGCACTTTCTCACCCAGTTTGAAGGCGACGGTCGGCGAGGTGGCGGCGACAATCGCGTCAACGCGCGTGAATGCCTCATCGAAGTCGCGTTTGATCAGCGTGCGCGTCTTCTGCGCCTTGACGTAGTAGGCATCGTAGTAACCCGACGAGAGCGCATAGGTGCCGAGCATGATGCGGCGCTTCACTTCCGGGCCGAACCCTTTGCCGCGCGTCAGTTCGTACGAGTCGCGCAAGTCGCCCGCCTGATGCGCGTAGCCGTACTTGACGCCGTCGAAGCGCGCGAGATTCGCGGAGCATTCGGCGGGCGCGATGATGTAGTAGGTCGCCAGCGCGTATTTGGTGTACGGGAGGGAAATTGGCACGATTTCCGCGCCGAGCCGTGCGAACTCGGCAATCGCCTCCCGCACCGCCGCCTCCACCTCTGGTTGCATCCCCTCAACGAAGTACTCGGCGGGTACGCCGAGCCGCACGCCGCGTATATCGCCCGTCAGCGCGGTGCGGTATGCCGGTACCGGGACATCGAGGCTCGTGCTGTCAAGCGGATCGTGCCCGGCAATCGCCGTGAGAATGATCGCCGCGTCTTCCACCGTGCGAGCAAACGGGCCGATCTGATCGAGGCTGCTGGCGAAGGCGATCAGGCCGAAGCGCGAGACGCGCCCATAGGTCGGCTTCATCCCGACGACGCCGCAGAATCCGGCCGGCTGTCGGATGCTGCCGCCCGTATCCGAACCGAGTGCGCCCATCGCCTCCCGCGCTGCCACCGCCGCCGCCGATCCGCCGGACGAACCGCCGGGTACGCGGTCGAGATCGCCCCACGGGTTATGCGTCGGGCCGTAGGCGCTGTTCTCGGTGCTGGAGCCCATCGCGAACTCGTCGGTGTTCGTCTTGCCGAGGAAGACCGTTCCCTGCGTCCGCATCTTCTTGACGACCGTTGCGTCATACGGGGAGCGGTAGCCGGCAAGGATACGACTCCCGGCGGTTGTCGGTGCGTCGGTGGTAACAAGCACATCTTTCAGCGCCACCGGGATGCCGGTCAGCGGCGCGGCGTCGCCCGCCGCAATGCGGCGGTCCGCCTCTCTCGCCTGCATACGCGCCACATCGCCCATCATATGCAAAAAGGCATGTACGCGGTCGTCCACCGCCGCGATCCGCGCGAGGTGCGCGTCGGTCAACTCGGCGCTGCTCGCCTGCCGCCGATCGAGGAGATCGCGCGCCTCGGCAATCGTCAATGTCGTCAATGCGCTCGTCGTCGCGCCCATTACGATCCCTCCAGCACGGCGTCCACCTCAATGAAGTCATCTTCGGTACGCGGCGTATTCGCGAGCGCGACCGCCGTTGGCAACGAAGGGCGCACGATGTCATCGCGCAGGACGCTCGTCACCGCGATTACCTGTGCGGTCGGCGGGATAGCGGCGGTATCAACCTCCTGCAACTGATTGATGTGTTCGAGGATACCGTCCAACTGGCCACGTAGCGCATCCAACTCCTCAGTCGAGAAGCGGAGATAGGCAAGCGCCGCCACATGTTGCACCTCATCGCGTGTCAGTTCCGCCACTGTGGTTTCCTCCCTGAATCCCCGCCCAGCACATGCCTGCCGCATGATCGCGCACTATCGTATCACGACTTCCCGGCGGAGTACGGGACTATGCGACTGCACACGCGCGCCCTCGCCCTCTATAATGCGATGCCGCCGAGCCGTGGGGATGGATTCGGT
>JBPCPB010000199.1:0-12314 GCA_050999735.1 Thermomicrobiales bacterium
ACGGCGGGCATCGGCTACGGTGTCTATGGCACCGCACCCACTGGCATCGGGGTCGGCGGCGATTCGAACAACGTCGGGGTGGCGGGGCGCGGCGGGGGGGATACCTCCGGCAATACGACCGGATTCCCCGTTGGCGTGCGGGGCAGTGTCGCCGACACTGGCTTTGGTGTCTACGGCAACGCGGGTAACGGCACGGCGGTTTATGGCAACGTCACGGGCGGCAACGGTGTGACTGGCGTCGCGGTGACCGGCAACGGCGTCACCGGGCAAGCGGCGAGGGGGGCGTCGAAGGGAGTTTACGGGAAGCACACCGGGGGCGGCTACGGCGTCTACGGCGAGGGCGTGAACGGTCATGGTGTCTACGGCACGGTCGGTGACGGCGGCTACGGCGTCACCGGCGTCGCCACCACCTCCTACGGCGTCGTCGGCCAGAGCACGAGCGGGACCGGCATTCAAGGGCAGAGCACGAGCGGTATCGGCGTCACCGGCACATCCGGGAGGGCCATCGGTGTCTTCGGTGTCGCGGGCGACCAGTCCGGCGCCGCCGGTCTCCTCGGCTACTCCAACACCGCCAACGGCGCCGCCTTCGGCTCCGTCGTCACCGCTCCTGCTACCCTCGCGGGCTACTTCAACGGCGAGGTCCATGTCGTCGGCCCTTTCATCGTGGACGATCCCGCGAACAAGCACGGGGCGATTGACCACACCGATGGCACGACCCGGCTGGTCTACAGCATGGAATCACCGGAATCGTGGATCGAGGACTTCGGCACGGGGACGTTGAGCAATGGCAAGGCGAGCATTGCCCTCGATCCGGGATTCGCGGGAGTGGTCCACACCGACGACTACCATGTCTTCCTCACCGCACATGACGCGGAGCACCAACTCGCGGTGACGGCACGCGCCGGGCAGGGATTCAGCGTGCAGGGGAGCGCATCGGCGGAGGCGACGGCGAAGGGAAAGAAGGCGGCGGATCTGAGCGGGACATTCTCGTACCGGGTGGTGGCAAAGCCGAAGGTGGGGCGGGTGGTGGAGCGGCTACCGAAGTACACCCGGCCGGTGTTTGACATCGCCGCCGTGGAGAAGCTGGCGAAGGCGGCGACGATCGAGAAGCCGCTGAAGAAGCCGTAGCGCTATCGGCAGTCATGCGATACGTGACAACCAATCTTGGAATAAACCGAAACAGGAGGAGACGGACATGGCAGCACAGCAGACAGAGAGCAACGCGAACGACCAGACTGAAGGGCGAAAGGCGCTGAAGCGGCGGGGCATCCTCGCGGCGGCGGCGGCTGTCGTGGCGGGGATCGCGGCGAAGCAGATGGCGGAGCCCGTCGCGGCGGGCATAGACGGTGATCTCGTTCTCAATACGACCGGCCAAGTAATCGTTGGTGAGACGGGGGTCCGTACCGATAATACCTACAACGTCAACACTGGCGGCAATGCCTTCATTGTCGATTGCTCCGCGACGACGACAAGGAGCATGAACGCCATCTACGGTTCGGGATCGGGGAGCGGCACGGGGGTACAGGGTAACGGCGGCGGCGACACCTCCGGCAATGATACCGGCTTCCCTGTCGGCGTGCGGGGCAGTGTGTCCAACACCGGCTTCGGCGTTCACGGGAACGCGGGCAACGGCACGGGCGTCTACGGCACGGCCACCGGGGGCTTCGGAGTCTACGGCGTCTCCACCAGCAACTATGGCGTCGTCGGGCAGAGCACGAGCGGCGTCGGCGTCTCCGGCGCCTCCACGAGCGTCATCGGCGTGCGCGGCCAGTCTGACCGCTTCCACGGTGTCTTCGGCGTCGCTGGCGACCAGCCCGGCGCCGCCGGTCTCCTCGGCTACTCCAACACCGCCAACGGTGTCGCCTTCGGCTCGGTCGTCACCGCTCCTGCTACCCTCGCGGGCTACTTCAACGGCGAGGTCCATGTCGTCGGCCCTTTCATCGTGGACGATCCCGCGAACAAGCACGGCGCGATTGACCACAGCGACGGCACGACCCGGCTGGTCTACAGCATGGAGTCGCCGGAATCGTGGATCGAGGACTTCGGGACGGGGACACTGAGCAATGGCAAGGCGAGCATTGCGCTCGATCCGGGATTCGCGGGAGTGGTCCACACTGACGACTACCATGTCTTCCTCACCGAGCACGACACGCATTACCACCTGAATGTAATGAACCGGCAGGCGACCGGCTTCACCGTGACGGCGGATGCGGAGGGTGCGGCACTGAAGGGAAAGAAGGCGGCGGATCTGAGCGGGACGTTCTCGTACCGGATCGTGGCGAAGCCGAAGGTCGGCAGGGTGGTGGAGCGGCTACCGAAGTACACTCGCCCCACCCCGCTGGACATCCCCGCGATCGAGAAGCTGGCGAAGGCGACGACGACGAAACCGCCCATCTCGCCGAAGAAGCCGTAGCGCCATCAGCGATGGGAGCGACCGAGAGACGAGAAAGACGCAAAGGAGGGCGCGATGGGCGGGTATCATGGACGAGGATCGTGGCGGATGTGGCGGACGTTGCTGACAGGCACTGTTGTGCTCATCGTGATCAGTCTTGCATTCCTCGGCGCCCCCGCAGCCCTCCCCGGTGCGGTCGAGGCGGCGAACGGCGCGGCTGCGGCAGGCACGGTCGCGCCCCTGCCGCCGTCGCGCCGTGATGGCTCAGCACCGACCGTCGCCGCGACGCCGACGCACCGTAATGGGCCATCACCGATTGTCACCGCAATGCCGCCGACGCGCCGTGATGATTCCTCACCGACCACCGCTCCACTTCCGGCCACACGTCCACCGGCACCGATTCAGGGGGGGAATCCCGCCCCGCTCCCGGCTACGCGGCCGGGGCCGGTTCAGGGAGGGAATCCCGCTCCGCTGCCACCCCCGCGCCCACCGACGTCCGTAGTCAGCTTTGCACGCGGCGTCAATCTGGCCGCACCGGCGGACAACGGGCCCCAATACCTGCCGGGTGTCTACGATACGAACTACACCTATCCCACGGGGGCCGACCTCGATTACTTCATCGGCAAGGGGTTCACGCTCTTCCGGCTCCCGTTCTCATGGGAGCGGATGCAGCCGACGCTCAATGGCCCGCTGGACGCCACGCAACTGGGCTACATGGACACCTTTCTCGCCGCCGCCCATGCCCGCAATGTGCGGGTCGTCCTCGACCAACATAACTTCGACCGTTACCGCTTCGTGCGAACCCCACCCCCGCAGTACGATCCAAGCCAGAACATCGTCGTCGGCAGCACGCCGATGCTGCCGAACTCCGCGTTCGCGGACTTCTGGCAGAAGATGGCGATGCACTACGTGAATGAGACGGCCATTGCAGGCTACGATCTGACGAATGAGCCGCATGACACCGGTGGCCTCTGGCCCGCGACCGCGCAGGCGGGGGCGACCGCGATCCGCCAGGTGGATCACGTCCACACGATCATCGTGGAAGCCGAGTACTACAGCGCCGCCTCCACATGGACAACCTACAACGAAGATCTGAATGTCAGCGACCCGGACAACAACCTCGTCTACTCGGCGCACGAGTACTTCGATGCGGACGCCTCCGGCACGTACGCTGGCACCTACGACACCGAAGGCGCGTATCCCACGATTGGCGTGGATCGGGCGACACCCTTCGTGAACTGGCTTCAGCGGCACGGCTTCCGGGGCTACTTCGGTGAATACGGGGTGCCGAGGGACGACGCGCGCTGGCTGGTCGTCCTCGATAATTTCCTTACCTACATTGATGCCGCCGGACTGGACGGCACATACTGGGTCGGCGGGCCGTTCTTCGAAAACGACCGGACTTCGATTGACCCCGATCCCATGACGGGGCAGGACGCGCCGCAAATGGCGACCCTCGTGCGGCACCTCGGACGGTAAAACTCTTTCCCGAGGGATACGGCGCGATCACCCCTACGGAACAATGGCAGAGCCAGACTGCCATGACATGTCTATCGTGAAAGAGTATCGGATCAGTAATGCACGGGAGGTGCGGCATGGTACGACACCGATTATCGCGTGAGGTGCGATTCATTTCCCGGCGCTCCGTACGTCCGTTGCGCCCGGCGGCTCACCGAAGCCACTCCCAGCGCTCCGCACGCCCGTCGTGCCAGGCGTCCCGGCGCCGAACCCGTTGCCAGCGCTGCGTCCGTAAGGTGCGCGGCGCTGGGTTACTCCGCGCGCAGTCGTCGAGCGAGGAGAAACCGCTTATGGCGCGTATTGCTGATCTCTCGCACGGCTCGCGTGGAGTAATGAGGATGGAGGTCTTCCGTTCATTGCTCGTTGCTTATTGCTCGCTAATCGGAAGCGGCATACCCGGCGTTCTGCTTCCCCATCGCCAATTGGGCGAGACCTTCCCCTTCGGCCACAATTTCCGTGATTTCGCCGGTCGGTGTGGAGCGGAAAAGCCCCCAGGTCTCGACCGCGGACGCGCCATACTGCCGCACAGTCGCCGCGACGACCGCCAGCGCATCAGACATCTCGGTGTACTCGTTGATAGGATACGCCTCGTCTACATCCCAGAGTTCAAAAATCGTATCCACTCTCGTCCTCACAATGGCAGCACAATGCGAATGCTATCCCGTAAGCCCTGCGGATCGCCAAAAACGGTGAAGTGACCAATCTTCTTCCCCGTCCGTTCAATCTGTATTTCGCGTCCATCCGTCACAAGGTCAAGACCGACGATGAAGTGCTATCTGCCCCGATTGACGCGGGGGACAGAACCATTCCAACGAGCGATAGTTGCTGTGGCCCATGTCGAAATGCCTTGCGACCGATGTGCCGCAACGGGGTCGGCGAATGTGCTTCCCCGCGCCGCATATGACCGGAAGTGATCGGATGTCGGCGAATCGCTCTCCACAAAGTACCACAATCGGATAACCGTACCCCGATCATCCATATCATACACCCGCGTCAATCCTTCCTAAACGAGCAATGAGCAATGAGGACGGAAGCCGTTCCACTCATTGCTCATTGCTTCCTAATCCGCCGGGACGGGCGCGAGGGATTCGACGAACTGGCCGATACGGCGGGTCGCTGCCATCAGATGCTCCATCGAGTTGGCGTAGGAGAGGCGGAGGTAGCCCGCGCCGTACGCGCCGAACGCCGTGCCCGCAAGGGTGGCGACGCCCGCTTCCGAGAGCAGCCGGTCGGCGATTTCGCGTTCCGAGAGGCCGGTGCCGGAGACATTCGGGAAGGCATAGAACGCGCCCTTCGGCAACTCGCAGCGCACGCCGGGGATGGCGTTCAGCGCGGCGACAATCGCATCCCGCCGCCGCCGGAACTCGGCGCGCATCGCATCCACGGCGTCCTGCGGGCCGGTGATCGCAGCGACGCCCGCCCGCTGCGTGAACGATGCCGTGCAGGAGTTCGAATTGACCATCAGTTTGACGATACTCGGCGCAAGGTTTGGCGGCACGACGCCGTAGCCCATCCGCCAACCCGTCATCGCGGAGGTCTTCGAGAAGCCGTCGAGGATAATCGTGCGGTCGGCCATGCCCGGCTCCGCGATGATCGAGGCGGGCGTGCCCTCGTACTGGAGGCGGCAGTAAATCTCGTCCGAGAGCACCCAGAAGTTGTGCGTGAGCGCCAACGCCGCAATCGCCGCGAGGTCTTCTTTCGGGATAATACCGCCCGTCGGGTTCGCGGGGGAGTTGATGACGAGCATCTTCGTGCGCGGCGTGATGCGCGATTTCAGATCGTCAATACTGAACGCGAAGCCCTTTTCCTCCAGGAGCGGCAGCGGCACGGCCTTCGCGCCGACGAAGTTAATCATAGATTCGTAGATCGGGAAGCCGGGATTCTGGTAGATCACCTCGTCGCCCGCCTCGCAGAGGGCGAGAATCGCGTAGAACATTACTGGCTTGCCGCCCGGCGTCACGACGACCTGATCGGATTGCACGCTGACGCCGCGACTGGTCGAGATTTCCGTGGCGATCGCTTCCCGCAACTCCGGCAGACCCGCCGCCGGGCCGTAATGTGTGTAGCCTTCGTCCAGCGCGCGCTTCGCGGCCTCGACGATGTGCGCGGGCGTATCGAAGTCCGGCTCGCCGATTTCGAGGTGAATGACCGACCGGCCCTGCGCCTCGATCGCCTTCGCTTTTGCCAGCACTTCAAACGCGGTCTCCGTGCCCAACCGACCCATCGCGGACGCCAATTTCAGTTCCATCACTGCCCTCTCTTACTCGCTTCGTCAGTCCCGTATCATCAAGAACGCAGTATAACAGGCGGCGATACCCGCGCGCCGACCAATCCATTTCATGTACTCGATGGTACACTCCCATTGGGACAGGCTGCTTCTCAGTCCTTAGTCCTTAGCCCTTAGTCCTTTCCCTGAGCGGTGCAATGGAATTCCGAGACGGCCTGACAACCAAAATGCGCTATGCGGTCTACGCGCTCGGTCGGGAGTATGGGCCGGAAAGCGGCGCGGACAACGGAGAGGATCAGGACTTCTACCGCGTCCTCCGCAAGCCGCCGTACGAGGCGTTCAAGGCGTATGATGTGATGCGGCACGAGTGGAAACTGGATGTCATCCCGATCTGCCCGGACCGCACGACAATCCGCGGCGACCCCTGCTACCCGTCGCTGCTCGCCGAGCCGCACCCGGTGGACTGCGTCGTCTCCTTCCTCCCCAGCCACTTTGCCCGCACCCTCGCGGCGGAGATGAAGCAGACAGGCACACCCGTCCTCTGGCGGATGTTCGGGCCAATCATCAACGGCTTCGATGAGGCCGAGCGCGATCTGTATCACGCGGCGGGCATCCGCATCGTCAATGGCTGCGTCCTCGCGCATTGGGATGTCGCCGCGACCGGTATCCCTCGCTCCGAACTCTGGCATCACGCCTGCTACATCCACGGTCTGCGCGCGAAGAAAATACGCAGGACTAAGGACTTAGGACTGAGGACTGAGTGGGGATGCCGATCGCAGCGACGCCGAGTGTCACATCATGGCGCACTTATTCGTCTCCTGTATGGAGCCTGCGTGAATAGGCTTGCGGGGCAAAGCCGCGACGCGGAAATTGATCCCGTACACGTTTGGTAGATGAGAGAGGAGTATCCGATGGAACCACGAATCGCGTATGCGCATGTTACTCCGGGGGCGACCAGGGCGATGTATGGCCTTGAGATGTATGTACAGCAAAGCGGACTCGAACCATCCTTGCTCGAGCTGGTCAAACTGCGCGCATCGCAGATCAACGGCTGTGCGTATTGCATTGACATGCACACCAAAGACGCGCGGGCGCGCGGTGAGAGCGAGCAGCGCCTCTACGCACTCGTCGCGTGGCAGGAGACGCCATTCTACAGCGAGCGGGAGCGTGCCGCCCTGCTATGGACTGAAGCGGTGACGCTCGTCGCGGAGGGACATGTGCCGGACGCGGTTTTCGAACAGGTCCGCCACGCGTTCACGGAAGAGGAGTTGGTGAATCTGACGATGGCGGTCGTCGCAATCAATGGCTGGAATCGCCTCGCTATCAGTTTTCGGGCGGTTCCCGGCGCCTATGAACCGACTGAGGCCAGGCGATGATTGCGACCGGCAGTACACGCCGATAACCGGCTCGGCGAAGACGTGAGGCAGATGCAGCACCCAGTCTTCTATACGCAGACAACAAAGATCGGCGACGAAGGCGAGTTTTTCAACGCGTATCGCCCCCTGCTCTTCTCAATTGCGTACCGGATGCTCGGCAGCGCGATGGACGCGGAGGACGTCGTCCAGGAGGCGTTCCTCCGCTGGCAGCAACAGAATCCGGCCACGGTCGTATCACCAAAGTCGTATTTGACGACGGTGGTCACGCATCTCTCGATTGACTCTCTGCGTTCCGCGCGCGTGCGCCGCGAGGAGTATGTTGGCCAGTGGCTTCCGGAACCGCTCGTCACCGACGAGCGTGGGGTGGACGCCGACCCGGTCGCACTCGCCGAATCGCTCTCCATAGCATTCCTGATGCTCCTGGAACGCCTGACGCCGATTGAGCGTGCCGTTTTTCTCCTCCACGATGTCTTCGAGTATCCGTTCGATGACATCGCACGGATCGTCGGGAAAAGCGGCACGAATTGCCGTCAGATCGCCCTCCGTGCCCGACGCCATCTGGGTTCGGAGCGCCCACGGTTCGTCTCCCATAAGGAAGAGCAGGAGCGCCTGACGGAGCAGTTCATGCGCGCGATCACCAGCGGCGATTTGCAGGCGCTGCTAACGTTGCTCGCCGATGATGTGGTCGCGTATTCGGATGGCGGCGGCAAGGTGGCTGCCGCCCGCCGCCCGGTCTCCGGCGCCGATCATGTCGGGCGATTCTTCATCGGCCTCGCCGCGAAGGCGCCCCCGGCGTTCACCCTCCGTATCGCCACGATCAATGGCCATCCGGCGCTCGTCGGCGAGTTGGACGGCCGCCCATACGGCGTGTATTCGCTCGAGGTCGCGGCGGGGCGGATTCGCGCGATCCGCGTCGTCCTCAATCCAGACAAGCTGCATGGCCTCGAACGAAGGACGGGGGAAGGACTGAGGACTGAGGACTGAGGACTGAGTGGGGATCGCATCGCTTCCTCGGCCCGCCAATGCTTCGTGGTACACTTTGCATATGCAACGGCGCGCGTGCATTTGATCGAAGCGGGGCAGCACGATGACCGACTCAGTCCTCAGTCCTCAGTCCTCAGTCCTTTCTTTCCTCCGCACGCCCGAAACCGCGCCATACACCGACCGGCGATACGCCGCGCCCCGCACGAGTGATGACCCGCGCCCTGCCTTCGCGCACGACCGCGACCGGATCATCCACGCTGATGCTTTCCGCCGCCTGCAACACAAGACGCAGGTGATGGTCGTTTCGGAGGGTGACTTTTTCCGTACCCGCCTGACGCACACGCTGGAGACGGCGCAGATTGGCCGCGCCATCGCGACGCTCCTCGATCTCTCCGAACCGCTCACGGAGGCGATCTGCCTCGGCCACGATCTCGGCCACACGCCGTTCGGCCACACCGGCGAGACAGCCCTGAACGCCGTCCTCGCCGATCAGGGCGGCTGGGACTCCAATTTCCACTCGCTCGTCGTCGTGGAGGAGATCGAGGTCAATTACGCGGACTATCCCGGCCTCGACCTGACGTGGGCGTGCCGCGAGGGAATCGCCCGCCATCAGACGCCCTTCGACCTCCCCGTCACATCGGGCGACTATGTGCGCACCGCTCAACCCTCGCTCGAAGCGCAAGTCTGCAATCTCGCGGACGTGATCGCCTACGCAACGCACGATGTGCAGGACGCAATCGAATCGCGCATGCTCGCCCTTGCCCATCTCCAGGGATGGGCGGAAGCGAACGACTGCCGGATCTGGCTGCGGAGCGCGGAGACGGCGCGGCGCGAGGTGCCAGACATCCAGACGCGCGAGGCGCTCTTCGTGCGGCGCATCCGGCGGCACATGATTAATTCGCTGATCAGCGATGTACGGCGCACCTCGCTCGGGCGCGTTGCGGAGTGGGAGATCACATCACTCGACGCGGCCCGTGCGGCGCGCGCCCCCTTGATCGGCTTCGGCGCGGAGTCGGAGCGCGATGTCCAGCAGTTGATCGCGTTCCTGCTGGAGAATGTCTATCGTGGCCCGGTGATCGCGCGGCAGGCGTACAAGGCGCGCTACATCATGGAGCAACTCTTTGTTGCCCTCAGCCAGCATCGCCGCCTGCTTCCACAACGGTGGCGCGCGATGATTAGCCCGGAACTCCCGCAGCAGCGCGTCGTCGCCTACTACCTCGCCTCGCTCACGGATCGCGGCGCGATTGACCTCTACAACGAACTCTTCCTGCCCAGCGAGCGCTCCCTCGGCCACCACATCTGAGTAACGAGTAGCGAGGGGACCAGATCCGTCTCGTTACTCGTTACTCGCTACTCGCTCCTCGTTACATATCACGGCTTGAGGGCGACGGGCGGGAGGGTGATGGGTCCGACAGGGAAGATAACTCGGCGGCGGAAGGTATAGGTCGTCGTGGTAATCGTGGGATTGAAGCCGCGTACCTCCACAACCTTGAGATGCGTGCGCGTATCGTCCGTGAAACTGATCGTCAGGGTTTCGCCCGTGAGCTTGCCAACGACGGGATCGCCGCTGAAGGTGGCGACGCCTGAAACGACGATGCACCCCGACGGTGATGAATTGCACCGGTCATAGACGCTGATCGCGAGCGCAGTGCCGGTGACGTCGATCGTGAGCCGCGCCACGCCCGTCGTGCCCGGGGCGTCGTTGAGCCAGTTGCCGTCGTAACTGTCCGCCGTCGCCTGTGCCGAGAGCGTCGTGAAGGAGGCGAGGTCCGAGTAGCCGACCGGACCGGCGCCGACCTTCGCCGCGCCGCGCACCTCGTACGGCGTGTTCGGATTCAGGCTCGTCAGCGTCACCGTGATGCTCGTCGTCGGCGTGCAGGTGATGCTGTCAATGTTCGTCGTGAAACTCGTGTCACCCTTCACCCGGATTTCCGCCGTGCCGCATGCCGCGACATCCGTCGTGAACGAGACCGTCACCCTGGTTCCGGTGACATTCGTGACCGAGGGGTGCGTCAGCACCGGTGCGGTCGGCGGTGTGGTCGTGGGCGTCGTGGTCGGCGTGGTCGGCGTGCTCGTCGCTGTGCCAGTCGCGACACTCGTGCCGCCACCCGCGTTCGTGACAGAGCGCCAGGTGTAGTAATGCTGGCCGATGTTACCGAACTCAACCTTGAAGGGATCGGCATTATTGTCGTTGTACGTCAGCACCCGCCGCTCGAAGACCTGCGCGATGATGGATTGTGGCGTGCCAGCAATCTTCACCGTCGTCCGGAACGGCTCGCTGGTGGCGAGACCGACCGAGGCGAGACCGACCGTATTGCGAAAGTCGGCAAAGGCACCGAGGACGTTGTGCTGCGTCGTGCCGTCGTAGGCGCTGATCGCCGGGGACATCGAGATGCCGGCGAAGCCCCCACCATCGGTGACGGCGCCATCCGCGCCGACGATGGTGGTGATGAAGCCGCCGATCTTCGCGGTGGCCGGGGCGAGGAGGGCGGATGCGGTCGTGCCGAGTTGAGCGTAGGTGGGGCCGAGGTTGTTCGGGTCGCCCGCGATCGAGATGGCGGCAGGCGGGAGCTGCTGGAAGGTGGCATCCCCCACCTGCAACTTGCCGGTGATCAGTTCGTTGGCGAGCAGCCCGTTGGTGACGACGCCCGTCGTCGGATTGGTCAACTCCATGCGCGCCTTGTCGAAGTACTGCACGAGGCGCGAGCCGCCCGGCGCCTCGACGTACGGCTCGTTCTGGCCGTCGTGTGCGAGGGCGAGCGGCCCCCAGAAGTTCGGGGTGATCGCCTCGCCCTGCTGCCACTGCGTCTGAAATGCGGGATTGGCGAAGCCGCCCGCCGCGCCGACGTTGAGGAGGGCGAGCGCGGGCGTGAGGAGCAGCACGGCGGCGGCGAGTGCGCCGAGCGGCCTCCGCCTGCGGAATCGCGCGAATGGCGAGGAGCGTCGCCCCGTCGGCGAACGGGAGACTGCGTGTGTGTCCATACCAGGTCCCTCCTATGCGGCGACATCGGTCACGTCATCGCCCGGTCCGGCGCGCTCCTACGGGAGCCATTGCCACGACAGCAGGATCGGCGCGCCGGCCGTTTGGATCGCGCCGATGTCCTCCGGCTTCGCGGCCAGCGTCAGGAAATAGAGCGTCCCATTGTGCTGCACCAGAACCTGCGACACCGCCAGGAGGATGCCGTCGCCGCTCGTGGCAGTGTAGTCCAATTCGGTTCCCGGTTCCCCCGCGATGCTGGCCGGACCGCTGTTCGTCTGCTGATAGTCGCTGTACTGCTCCTGGAGCCGCGCGCCGACGCGCTCGGCGACGGCATCAATAGTCATGCCGTCCGGCATGACCGTCGCGGCGACATTGAAGGCGCCGTTCGGGTCCATCGTGAGGTACTGGACGATCAGGCCGGGATTCGACGCCGCCGTGTCCTGCTGCCAGCCGTCGGGGAACAGGACGCTGAAGCGGCTCTGCGGATCGGTGAATGTCGTTGTCGCCCCGACGGTCAGCACGGGCAGCGCGACGAGCGTGACAAGCGCGAGAAACATGGCGAGGAAGCCACGGGAGCGGGCGATTGCCCTGACGAGTGTCGGTACCGTCCGATGTCGTGTGTCGAGAGTCATGTGCGTACCTCCTGGAGCGATTTCCGCCGTGATGGAGCCGTTGTTTTCCCAGTGACGGACGCGCCGCGCTAGGTGAAGAGGCTGACCACCGTCTTGCCGCCGACCGGATCGGTCACCGTCTTGCTCCCGGCGTAGTCGAGATCGTCGTAGAAGACCTCCATCTTCACCTGAACAGTGCTCTTGAAGCCGAAATTGTGGTCCTCGG
>JBPCPB010000213.1:0-6107 GCA_050999735.1 Thermomicrobiales bacterium
CCATCAGACAACAACAAACGACCGCCTGTGGAGAGGTTCGGTGCGTACCCGGCAAGGATTCGACGGACAATAACCAGAGCGACCCTGCGAACACGAGCGCAGTTAGCAAGCCTTCAATCTACTCCACACCACTATCATACTGAATCCCGGAGCAATTCGCAACTAGTAGCCAGTAGTCAGTAGTCGGTAGTCAGTAACCAGAAACGACAGGGAATGCGCCGCGCTCCCGCTTCCAACTGACTACTATTTACTGACTACTGGCTACTTCGTCCTTGACATCCCTTCCTCGCCAGTGCCACAATCCCGTGCGTCGTTCCCGTTACTACAGAGGAGTAATTGCCGTGAGTGATGCACCCTTCCGCATCGTCATACACCCGCATCTCGGCCCGCCACCCGCCGCCGAAACCATCACCATCATGGTGGATGGCGAACCGCTCGATGCCCGCGCGGGGGAGCCGGTGGCGGCGACACTCCTCGCGCACGGGCGGCGTGTCTGCCGCACAACGGTCCGCACGGGCGAGCTGCGTGGGATCTTTTGCGCGATCGGGCTGTGTGGAGATTGCGCGATGCAGATTGACGGCACGCCCGGCATGCGCGCCTGCATGACGCTGACACGCGCGGGGATGCGCATCGAAACTCAGCACGGCCTCGGCGTATGGGACGCCACGCTGCCGCGATGACGATCCATACCGAACTGGCTATCGTCGGCGGTGGCCCGGCAGGGCTTTCGGCGGCGATCGAAGCGGCGCGCCGTGGCATCCAGGTGACACTCGTTGATCTCGGCACGCAGCCGGGCGGCGCGCTCGCCCTTCAGACACACGCCTATGATGGCATCGGCCTGCACGGTCCTGCAATCGGGGCGCTGCTCTGGCGCGCGGCGGAGTCGGCGGGCGCGACACTTCTGCCGCGCACGCTCGCGTGGGGATTGTTCGAGGACCGCACGCTCGGTCTCGCGATCAATCACGGCGCCGAGGGCGAGCGGAGCGAACTGCTGCACGCCGAGGTCGTGCTCATCGCGACTGGCGCGGTCGATCGTTTCACCCCCTTCCCCGGCGCGACGCTCCCCGGCGTGATGACCGCGACCGCCGCGATGACGCTTATGCATCGCTGGCGCGTTCGACCCGGTGCGGCCGTATGCATCGTTGGCGAGGAAGATCCGATTTCGAGACACATTGTGCAGTATGTCCGGGATGCGGGAATCGGCAATCACTGGTCCCTGCCATCTTCCGCGGGCATCCGCGCTATCGCAGGGTCAGACGGCATGCTTGCCGCCGTGGAGCGATGGGACGGCGATACCCGTCTGCCAGATATGCCGGCCGATGCACTGATCCTCGCGGAAGGGATGCAACCCGCCAATGAACTCGCCCGGATGATCGGCTGCGCGATGGTCTGGCGCGCGCCGCTCGGCGGGCATGTGCCGCGCCATGATGTTGGCATGCGGACGAGTGTACCGGGCGTCCTGGTTGCGGGGGATGCGGCGGGCGTCGGGGACGCGGGGAGCGCGATGTTGCAGGGGCGTCTCGCGGCGGCGGCGATTGCCGATCGGCTCGGCAGGAAGAAGCGAGCATTCGGCGCGTTCCCCGTCACGATGACCGCTGGCGCATTCCGGCCGGTGGACAGGGATGCGTGGCGGTCAGTGCGGATAGCGGAGGCGACGCGATGACAGACCTGACTGGCATGACGATCTGCCGCTGTGAAGAAATTGTTGGCGCGGAGATCGCCACCGCGATCAGCGAGGGCGCGCGGACCCTCAATGACGTGAAGCGGCGGACGCGCGCCGGGATGGGGACGTGCCAGGGGCGCTGGTGCAGCCACGCGATTGCCGCGCTCGTCGCGGCGGCGACCGATCAGCCGCTGACGGCGCTCGCGCCGATGACCGCCCGCCCACCCGTGCAGCCGGTCACACTCGGCGTGCTCGCCGATCAGGAGGACGACTAACGCGTGGGTTTCGGTGAACTCCTCGGCCTGATCGCCGCGATTATCTGGGCGACGTCCAATACTCTGCTACGCATGCAAACGGTGCGGCTCGGCGCGGTCGCGGTCAATTTCTGGCGCTGCGTCGTGACAATTCCCTTCTTTATTATCCTCTTTCTAATCGTCCGCGATCCCGGCACGCTCCGCGACCTTGCGCCACTGACGATTCTCTATATCGTGCTCGGCGTCTGCATCGGCATGGTGACGGGCGATACCCTCCAATACCATGCGATCAAGTTGATCGGCGTCTCGCGCTCGATGCCGATCTCCGGTTGCTTCCCGCTCTTCACCGTCTTTTTCGCCTGGCTCCTCAACGGCGAGCCGATCCGCGTGCAAGTGCTCGGCGGCGCGGTTGTCGTCATGCTCGGCGTGCTGCTGATTTCGCTGCCGAAGCGGACACCGGCGCGCATCGGGATCATTGCCGCGCCCGCGCCGGTCGCCGTGGATCGCACGAATGCCACTGGAATCGTCTTCAGTCTGATCGCGGCGATTTGCTGGTCACTCTCGACGGTCGTGCAGAGCAAAGCGCTTGCTCATTCCGACGCGATCACCGTTAATCTCATTCGCATGCCGGTCGCCGCCTGCGTGCTGCTGATCGCGTCGCGCGGGCGGGCGAACATCCCGCTTCGGCAGTTCGGCGCGCGCACCTTCCTCTTTCTCGTCGTCATCGGCATCTTCGGCACCGGCCTTGCCAACATCTCCTATCTCGGCGCGTTGAAGATCGCCGGAGCGGGCAAAACCGCCGTACTCGGCGCGACCGCCCCATTGTTCGCGCTCCCCCTCTCGGTCCTCCTGCTCGGCGAACGGCCTGGCCTCCGCGCCGTGATGGGCACACTCCTCACCGTCCTCGGCATTGCCCTTGTCGTCTGGTCATAGCATGATCACTGACACAATGATGCGGATTATCTTTATTTTCCTCACTTTATTATGTCCTTGACACATATAATATACTGAAATATAAGAACGCCCTCCGCTTGTTGGGAGTGCCTCACAGCAGCGCGGCTCCCAGCGCACGAGGGCCACGATAGTATTTCGTGGGGGTAGAAGCACTCTTGGCTTTTTCGCTATTGTTTTTCCGTTGCCGTTTTTCGCGCCGATCCGTCTCCTGGCTCACGCGGCGATTGCTGCTTCTGAGCATGTTGCTGTCATTGATCGCCACAAATCAGCTGGTGAGCGCCGCCGGGACGCCGAACCCAAACAGTGATCCGCGCTTGCAGCAGGCAATCGTCTGGGCGACGCAACAGGCGAGTGCGCCCCGGCTCTGGCTCGATGGTGGCGTGACGCTCTGTGACCAGTTCGTCGAGAACGCGTTCGGCGTCACGGCGCAATATCCGACCGCATACGACATGTACCTCGCGCTCGGCAAGTCCGGCGATCCGGCGCGGCATGTGCTTGCCAACCTCCAACATGCGCCTCTTGGCACGATCGTCTTTTTCGACCGGAACACCGGCAACTGGAATGACGGGCATGTGGGCATCTTCATCGGCAACGATCAGTTTATCTCGGTCGTGACCGGTGGCCGTGTCAAGCAACACAGCGTCCAGTGGTGGAACGATCACGTATCGCGTTTCCTCGGCTGGGCATATCCGCGCGCTGACTGGCCGGGATACGGCACGACCAAGCCCTTCAGTCTCCCCACACGGACGGCGCCGTCGGCGCCGACGGCCCTGCCCGCGCCGCTCACCCCGTTGCCGCAGTCCGTTGACTATGCCGCCCGCACATTCCAGAAGCAATGGCGCGCGGGCGAGGAGATCGCGCCGAATCTCTGGGGGCCGTCGCTCGTCACCCCGAAACCGGAGGCGTACCATGATACATCCGGCGACTATCGCCTCGTTCAGTATTTCGATAAGGGGCGGATGGAGCTGGCGGATCCGAAAGACGGTACCGTCACGTATGGCCTGCTCGCCACCGAACTGATTACCGGCCAGATTCAAATCGGCAATGACGCCTTCCAGTCGCGTGATCCCGCCGCTATTCCTATCGCGGGCGATCCTGATTCTCCCGGCCCGACGTATGCGACGCTCAATGGCCGCGCGGCGAAACTGCTCGCTCCCGCGTCCTCGCATATTGGTACGACCGTGAGCGCGAGTGTCTCGGCGGCGGGCGATGTATCGGAGACTGCCCCGACAAGCAGCGCCGACGTTCGGAAGGTCGCCAATGCCGACACAATCATCTCTGTCTACGACAGCGTGACGCAGCATAACGTGCCCGCCGCATTCGCCGCCTATCGCGCGAAAATAGGTATGGGCGTGATTGGCTACGCGAAGAGCGAGCCATTCGTCGCGACATTCAAGATCGCGGGCGTGCAGCGACAGGTCGTCGTGCAGGTCTTCGAGCGCCGGATACTGACCTACAACGCCGCGAACAGCGACGCCTTCAAGGTGGAGATGGGCAACATCGGCCAGCACTATTACCGTTGGCGGTACGAACACTAGTGATTGCGCCCACTCACGCGGCTTTGTCGCGATGGAGCCGAATTCCCCTGCACTATTGCGGTTCTATCATCACCTCGTCCACATAGCACCAGAGCCAGTCCTCGCCGGGTTGGAAGGATTGTATGATCGGGGACCTGGGGTGCGTCACCCCAATGAATACACAATAGGGTTGCTGCCGAAATCGCCATATTTGACGGTGGACAACGCGTTCCCCTGCGGAATCACAAATGAAATCCATCCTCGCGCCTTCTCGCCCGCAGCCAATGATCCAGACGTTAGATACGGATCGAGTGCCGACTCGAAACCAGCCGCCTCATACACTCGATCGTCAGTTGTTTGCGCATACCATTCAAAGGCGTTGTAATCAAACGCGTCGGATCCCGTATTTTCCATCGTGACATCGATTGCGACGACACGCGTACCGGCCTTCGGTGATTCGCCAGAGCGTACTGGAGACGGATCGCGAATCTGATAGAGTGTAATCGCGAGACGACCATTGACCTTACGCAATGGGTATGTACTCGCGGGTACCGTTGTCGCTGCGGGTGCGGCATTCGCGGACGTGGCACTTGCTGGCTGCGGCGAGGCAACCGTGGTGGATGCGCTCGCGGATGCGCCGTTCGGATATTTCACCTTGTACTTCTGGCTCCCAAGCAAACTCAGTAGTACATTGTTCGGTGGCTGGTTCTCCGGGTGCGCCTCGAAAACCGCCCGCTCGAAATATTGCACCTTGTGGGTAATCCCATCTGTCTCGCTCTTCTCGTTGAAGACATCGGAGATCGGATAACCCTGCTGTGCGAGTCCACCGTTCGTCTGCCAATACACAAGAAAGTCTCCACAGACGGTATGCCCGGTCTGCGTAAAGGTCTGGCACCCGCTATCTGCTGCTGCCAAGGGAGACGGAGCGAAGAGATGCGCGCTGCCTGCGGCGTATGCCGCAACACCGAAGAGTAAAACTGCGCCAACCATCGCCATGCTCATCAGTCGCACCCGCATCATGCACCCCTTTTCGAATCTCTCTCGACTCCAAACGCTTCAGCGTACGGGCGTCACGAGGCGTTCTGCCCAAGATTGATGAGCGGCTTATTGCCCTGCTCAAATTGCAAGACGAGTCCAGTCGCAGACGGTGCAACATCGAACGGGATGTAATAGCGCACTGTCGTTCCCGGCGGCACCTGTCCGCCGATTTGTTGACCGCCCTTGAATGTGCTATACCCAGTAGCAGCGAGGTCGGAAGACACATTGTAGGTATTACCCGCGCTATCCTTGAGTTGGAAGTCGGGGTCATTGACGCCGAAGTTCTTGGTGCCAGTGTTTTTCAGGTCAACTGCCACGATCACCCATGTACCGGCTGCGGTGCTGGTGTTTCCAAATTGGGACGTTGTGAGGGTTTTCCCCGGTTTTTCCACGCCCGTCGCGGTAACACCCCAGTTCGGCACGCTGACTGTCTGGTTGAGTTGCGCGATAGCGGCCTGGTTGAACGGCGTGGCCGTCGCATTGATTGCCTTTGACACACCATTGGCCGCTGACGAAATGATCACGATCACGGCGATAACGCCAATCACAACGATGCCGATGGCGATGAGACATCCGAGTCCAAGGCCGCCGAGGAACCCACGTTTCTTCTGCTTTGGAGGCGGCTGGTTGTATCCAGATGGTGGTTGCACGTATTGTTGCTGATATTGCGGAGGGGAATAT